>DASPSM010000784.1:0-9674 GCA_035623955.1 Planctomycetaceae bacterium | reverse complement strand
GCCACGCGACTTCGCACTCGGTTCGCAAGCTCTCGTCCGGCGTTGATTCGGCAAGGTGTAATGCCGCACTGGGAAAGCCGCGGGCGACAACGAGCTCGACGACGAGCGGAAGTTGCAGCGACAGCCCGTCCACCAGGAGGCGGTTCTGATCGGCACGGTCGACGTCGCAGGTATTCCAGGCCTCGGCCCGAGCCTCGGCCGCGGCGAGGCGTCCCGGCGACCCGCTCGCGGGGAATTTCGCGACGAGCGCACGAGCCGGGCCGTCACGGCCGGCGACGGTCAGTGCCGCGGCCAGCCATGCCGCCGCATCGAGCGAAAACGCGCCCTCGACCGGCAGGTCGGCGGCGGCGCGCGTGGCCTCGTCAAGGGGACCGCCTGGCGAAGCACGCGGAGCCTCGTGCCTGCCCCCGGTCAAATCGCGCCAGGCGAGCGACGTCAACGGCGGGACGCGATAGAAGGTCAAGCCATTTTCCGCGTGCTCGAGCATCTCGAGAAACTTGCCCGCCGTTTCGAGGTCGCCGCATTCCGCGGCAGTGTGGGCGGTGAGTCGCTGGCAGAGGGGCCGGCTGCGATTGTGGCTCTTATCCTCGGCGGCCCGGGCCATCAGCGTCAGAGCGGGCTTGCGTTCCTCACCGAGAGTCATCGGTTTTTCGACGGGGACCACGACGGGAGGCGGCTCGTCGCCCTTATCCTTCGCGACTACGGATTTTGGGTGAAATTCTTCTGGCTGCGGATTTTTAGTGATTTCCGGCGGCTGATTCTTGAGGAAGAACCCGACCGCAAAGGCGATGAGGCCCACCGCCATTGCGGCCATCAGCAAATTCTTCGGCGTCAGTTTTTTCGCGGCGGCGGCTTCTTCTTCTTGTTTCTTTTCGGGCCGCGGCGCGATGAAGACCGGCACCATGCACTCGCGATTGGCGCAGCGGATCTCCTTGCCGGCCGCCGAGCGCGGTATGTACCCGACGGTATCGCACATCGGGCAGCGGACTTTATAGGGTCGAGACTGCGATCGCTGGCGCGAAGCCTGGGGGACGTCGATCCCGGCGCTCGAATCGACCTTGAACGATTCTGCAAGCGCGTCGTCGGCGGCGCTGCGGGCCTTGTCCGAGAGATCCTTGTCCTGCGGCGGAGGGGCTTTCGCCGAGCTTCCGCCGCTGGGACGCTGCGTTGCCGGCGGTTTACTCGGACTTGTCGGACGGGTCGGAGAAGCGGCCGGAGGCGCCGGTGAAGCGGGGCGACTGGGGGCGGAGGGACGCGCGGGATTCGCTTTGCCCGGCGGCGAAGCCCCTTTCTTCAGCGGGGCATTGCAGAAGGGGCACAGCTCGGCATCGTCGTCGAGCACCGATTGATGGCACGAGGGACAGGTTGGGAGTTCCATACACCTACCGAAGTGAAACGAGCGGGGGCTCGAGGGACGTTCGTCGAGAATGAACGAGCGAGACCGGCCCAATTTTATCGGTCGCGTGAAGCTTTTCACAGACCCGCAAGGTTTCGCGCGCGAGTCGAATATCGTTCGCGAGACGGCAATTGCCACCCCGAATTCGCAGTGTTAAAATGACGCCTGCCGAGGCGATCTGGGGCCGTTTTTGACCTCGACCAAGGGCCACTCGACGCGCTCGAGCAAGTGCTGCCGCCGCTTCCCAGACCCATTTCCCGACTGATTTTGGTTGTGGCGACACGAGAGGGTGCCCTGCCCTATGGACAGCCGCGACAATCCTCTGTTCTGGTCGTTCCCGTGCGGCACCTGGTTCATGACGCGCGTGCGGGTCAGCCTGCTCGTGCCCCTCTTGGTCCTCTTCGCGGCTCCAAAATTCGGCTTCAAGCTCTCGGCGGTGCTCACGGGCGTTATCCTGGTCTCGCTTCTGGTTCACGAGCTGGCCCACATCTTTGCCGTCCGGCTGACCGGAGGGGTGGGAAACGAGATTCTGATCTGGCCCCTGGGGGGACTGGCGTTCGTACAGCCGGCAGCCAGTTTCCGTTCGCAGTTTTTGACTCCCGCGGCAGGCCCGTTTTCCAACTTGCTCGTGTGCGGCGTGCTGTCGCTGGCCAGTCCACTGGTGCGCAGCGGGGCCTTTCCGGCCATCTTGAATCCGCTGATCTTTCCCGTCGATCCTGCGCACGCGCTCACCGACGCGTGGCTCGTCGACGTCCTTAAGGTCGCGTTCTGGTGCAACTGGATTCTGATGCTGGTGAACCTGCTGCCGGTCTTCCCGCTCGACGGGATCCGTATGACGCTGGCCGTGCTGAAAAACCGCGTCGACATCGAGTCGGCGGCCGAGTCGGCCATTCGCATCAGCCTGATCGTTTCGGCCGTGGCGATCGGGGCCGGCGTGATGGTCGATAGCGCCTGGATCGTATTTTTCAGCGCGCTCGTGCTGCTTTACACGTTTTTCGAGTGGGTGCAGTTGCGGACGGCCGACACGCTGGACGATTCGTTCATGGGGTACGACTTCTCCCAGGGCTACACCAGCCTGGAGCGCTCCGCGAAGCAAAATCAGCCGGCCACCCAGCGCCGCAAGAACTGGCTCGAAACCTGGCGTGAAAAACGCCGCGCCGAAAAAGAGAAGCGTGCCAAGCTGGAGACCGAACAGGCCCAACAACAGCTCGACGCCATTCTCCAGAAGGTGCACCAGCACGGAATCGGCTCGCTGTCGGACGCAGAACGCCGCCAACTCAACCGCGCCAGCGCCCGGCTCCGCGATCGCGGCAAGCAGGCCTGAGGCTCTTTTTCAGGCCATTGAGCGCCGTGCAATTGTTGATCAGGGGGCGATGATCGTGCGCGCCCCTTTGTTCCCACAGTCCTGGGGGCGAGCCTGGCGGCTCGACCCCAGCCAACCCGGAGTCTGACGTTTCAGAACAGGTGGACGCCCTTCAATTTCATCGCCAGGAGTTGATGTGTTGAAGACGTGGTGGACGTAAGTTCAAGCAGCGCAGAGGATTGAGTGCGTTTCACTTCGCGCGGAATCCAGCCCCTGCCCACGGCCGCAAATTTCCCTAAGTCCCTGTCGAATTTGCCTCAAGATTCCCCAAATCCCGGCGAATAACCACCCAATGAGGACGGAGCAGCGAGCTCCTCCCACGGCAAGCTTACACGGTGAGCCTTCACGGTATTTTCAAATCCTGATCGCTCGTGCGAGGGGAGTCAAAAGTCATGTTGAAGAAAATTGTGATTGGTGCCGGAAGTGCGGCTCTGTTGGGATCGTTGATCTTCGGCCGCGACGTCGTCAACTACGCGCAGACCGCCTGGTCGGCCACTCGCGAGGCCGTCAAACGCGAAGTGCCTTTGGAGTTCCAGATCGAGCGGGCGCGGACCGCCGTGGCGCAACTGGCGCCCGCCATCGAGAAGACGACGAAAGTCATTGCCGAGCAGCAGGTCGACATCGAGCATATGAACAAGCAGATCGACGATCGGACACACGATCTGCAGGTCGCGAAGGATCAATTGATGACCCTGAATCGCGATCTCGAGTCGGGGAAATCGACGTTTCGCTATGCGAGCATCGAATACACCGCCGACGACGTGCGGCGCGACGTCGCCACGCGCTTCGCGCGGTACAAGGCGGCCGAGGCGATGCTCGAGCGCGATCGCAAAATTCAAAAGGCGCGTTCCACGGCGTTGTACGCCCACGAAAAGCAGCTCGACCAGATGTTGTCGCAGCGGAAAGACCTGGAAGCCCAGGTCGAGCAGCTCGAAGCTCGCCTGCAGACGATCCGCGCCGAGCAGTCCGTCAGCACTCCCGAGATTGATGAATCGGAACTGTCCAACGTCAAGCGGCTGATCGCCGAGGTCAACAAGCAGCTCGACGTGCAGGAAAAGCTGCTCGATTCCAACGGCAAGTTCGGCTCGGGCCTGATCCCCGTCGAGACCAAGCCGGCCGTCGAGCTGGGCAGCGTGACGGCGGAGATCGATGCGTACTTCTCGCCGGCAAAGGACAAGAAGACGGCGGCTACCGAAAAGCCGGCTCCTCAGGTCGTGACGGCCGAGCGGTCGAAGTAATCTTTGACCCCTGATTTGGCAAGAGCGACTGCCCCGCCGGTGTCGTGCGACTCGGCGGGGCGGACCGGCCCCGGAAACTGCGAGCGGCCGGCACGAGCTGGCCGGAGCTTTGAGACCAAAATCGGACGCGCGTTGCGGACGAACTGGAACGGCAATCAAAGCACCGGCCAGCTTTCGCAGGCCGCTCGCCGGGACAAAGTCGTGGATGCCGCGAGGCGGACGACGCAGGGCAAATCGCAGCGCGGCCCCACCTTCCAAAGAGTGATCCGCACGGCAGATCGGTCGATCGATTCCCAGTGAACCGTTTTGTCTGCGGATGCGTTAACATGGAAGAAGCGGCGAGAAAACGGTCTCAAGCAACTGCTCGTTATCTGGCAGCCGGCTTGAGTGGGACGGAAGAGGACCATGGCGACCGGTTTCTCCAGGAGCGAATCCGCTTTGAACGGCCCGACGCCGGCTGAACGTTCCGCCTCCAAGGATTGCTACTTCCTTTGGGTCGATGGAGTGGGAGCGTTTCAACTCTTCACGGCGGGGGAGGTCACCCTCGGGGGGCCGACTCGCGACAAAGAACCGGCGGACCTTGTGCTCCTGGCGAACTTGTCTCGAAGGCACGCGACCTTCGTCCGCTCGGAAGAAGGCTACGTGCTGGAAGCGCACGGCGCGTGCAAGGTGGCCGATCGGCCGGTCGAAGGACGGGCTCATTTGAACAACAACTATCGGCTCGAGCTCGGGGCGGGCGTGCGATTGCGATTCCGCATCCCTTCCGTGCTCAGCGCGACGGCCGTGATCGACTTCGCAAGCGACCATCGACCGAACCGCAGCATCGACGGCGTGATCTTGATGGATGAAACCTGTCTTTTGGGACCGACGGCCGACAATCACGTCGTCTGCCCCGATTGGAATCAAACGGTGCTCTTGTATCGAAAGGCGGATGGCTTCTGGGTCAAGTCACAGTCCCCCCTGTCGATTGATGGCAAATTGATGCCCGAGACCGGCGGGCCCGTGAAACCTGGCAGCTACGTGAGCGGTAACGACTTGGGATTCCGGCTCGAAGCCTGCACGTGAGGACGACGATGATTGGTCTGTTTGTCGACGGCGTGTTCGGATTGATCTCCGGCATCTTCTGGCTGGCGTTCACGGCCTTTATGATCTGGATGATCGTCGATTGTGCGCTGCACGAGACGCGCGTCGGCAACGAGCGATTGATTTGGGTGATTATCACGGTCTTCGTCCCCTACGTGGGGGCGATCGTGTACTACTTGTTCCGCCGTCCGGAGCGCATCCGGGCGCTCGGAAGTTGAGGTGGAACGGACGGTTGGTTGGTCTGACTGGGAACCGGCGAGTCATGCGTGCGGTGTCGCCGATAAAGGCGGGTGGCTGCCATGGTCGAGACATTGGCCTTAGCGGGCAAGTTTCAGGAACCTCAGCCTAACGGCCCGAAATCCATGAAGTTCACATTCCAGCCCGAATCCAAGCCGCTCGACGGCTACACGATCAAGCGGGCCATCCACCGGGGGGGCTTCGGCGAGGTGTATTACGCCCTCACCGATGCTGGCAAGGAGGTCGCGCTCAAGCTGCTGAAGCAGCATTACGACGTCGAGCTTCGCGGCGTTTCGCAGTGCCTCAATCTCAAACACCCCAACCTGGTGACGATCTTCGACGTCAAGAAAGACGCCGACGGCGATCACTGGGTGATCATGGAATTCGTGGCCGGCAAGAGCCTGGCGCAGGTGCTCGACGAGTATCCCGACGGGATGCCGATCGAAGACGTCACCAAGTGGCTCGCCGGCATGGTCGAGGGGCTCAGCTTCCTGCACGACCGGGGGATCGTGCATCGCGACCTCAAGCCCGGCAACGTGTTTCTCGAAAACGGCGTCGTCAAGATCGGCGACGTCGGGCTCTCGAAATTCATCTCCGAGAGCCATCGCAGCGCGCAGACGCAGAGCGTCGGCACTGTCTACTACATGGCGCCCGAAGTCGCGCACGGCCGCTACGGCCGCGAGGTCGACATTTACAGCCTGGGCATCGTGCTCTACGAGTTGTTGACGGGGCGCGTGCCGTTCATCGGCGAGTCGGCCGGCGAGATCCTGATGAAGCATCTTTCCGAGCGGCCGGACCTGTCTCCGATTCCGCGCCGCTTCCGCCCGATTCTCGCCGCGGCCCTGGAAAAGGACCCGATGCGGCGCACGCCGACGGTGCGGCAATTGTTGGAGGATTTCAAGCGGGCCGCGGCCGGTTACGAGGCTCCGCAGCCGATCCCCGAGGATTCATTCATCCATCAGACGGTGGCCGATTCGTCGACCATCGAGCGCGAGCGGGACCACGCGCATGCGGCGACGATTAACTTTACGCGGCCCAACGCTCCCCAGCCGCAGGCCGCCTCGCCGGGGCCCCCGCCCGGCCAGCAGCCCGTCTCTCCCAAGCTGAAAGACATTTTCGCGGGCGACGTGGCCCGGGCGATCCAGGTCGCCGAAGAGGCGGCACGCCGCGCGGGAGAAATCGCCGACCGCGCCTACCGCAAGTCGTACAACCGTCGGTTCGCGTATCGAGTTCGCAAAGAGGACAAATGGGCCCGGCGGGCGCGAAAATGGCGGGAGCGCTATCCGACGTTTTGGGGTTGGCACTATCGCAACGCGACCCAACCTGCCGGTTACGCGCAGCCGGCCGCCCCGGGAGCGCCGGGCGGACCGTCGGCCCGCCCCGCGCCGGTCGAATGGCACCGCACGACCTGGTTCAAAGTCGTCGCGGTCGGATTGGTGATCATCGCGCTCATGCGCCCAACGGCCATCGGCCCCGCGGCCGAGGCTTTGACGGCTTCCGCAGCGCTGGGGCTCTTGTTGTATTTTCTGTATTTCGGCGTGGCCGGTTCGGCCCGCGGAAAATCTCGGGAATCGGCGGTGCCGCCGGCGAACCAAACAAACGCCGGGAACTCTTCGCCGCCTGGCGCCGCGCCGGCGGCCGCCGCCGTTTCGCCCTACGCTGTGCCCGTGCGCCCGGTGCGCTTTCCCGGAGCGCGGCGGTGGACGGTCCTCGATCCGGAAACGCTCCGGCAGATTCCGCTCCGCCAGCGCGTCAGCCAGCTGATGCTCTCGTTGACTTATGCTGCGCTCTCGACCGCGCTGATCGTGGCGGGCCTGTCGTGGGCGACCGGACTGTTTACCGACTGGTCGCAGGTCGCGCAGTTTTCCGGCACTCTGCTGGCGGGCTCTTGGCTGATTTTGACGCAGACGAAGTTCATGGAAGGGAGCGGCGTGGACGCAGCCACACGCCGCGCTGCCCTCGTGCTGACCGGGCTGGCGGTCGGCGGAGCGTCGTTGTGGCTCAATCAGCTCCTCGTCGCGACCCTGCCGACGGCCGACCCGTTTCACGCTGCTCACGTTGCGTTTAACCACATCGGCCCCCACGAACTCGTCGAGGCGGGGACCAAGGGGCAGCCTTCGAGCGCGGGCTACATGGTGTTTTTCGCCGGACTGTTGGCGCTGCCACGCTGGTGGAGGCAGGCCGATTCGTTCCGTCGCAAGCGGTTGGGGATTGGCTCCTTGATCGTCTCCTCGCTGGTGGCGCTAGCCATCACGCAACTGTTTCCATTCCCGACTGTGTGGGGCACGGTGTGGGCGGCGGCGCTGTCGATGACCGTGCAGCTGTCGGCGACCTGGCTGTCACCGACTGAACGCGTCGCACTGATGGAGGCGGCCAACCATGCCTGACGTTTTCCTCAGTCACAGCTCCCTCGGATGGGACTTGATTGCCCAAGCTGGATCGAGCGGCGGAGTGCTTGCTTTCTGCGGAGTGTCCCTTTCCACCCTGGCCTACGCGTGTGTCGCCATTGGCGTTTTCGCCGCGATCTCGGGAGGCTGCGGACCTCGCCGAATGAGGCGCTGCGGCGGAAATTCGTTCTGGATCATTCCGCTGGTCGTCGCCGTGGCCGTGGTGGCAGGAGTGATTCCATTTCGAGCCAGGCGAGAAGCCGGGCACCCCGTGGCCGTGGCGAAGCGCGATGACCGATTGACCGCCGAACGCGAACTCGACCTTGCCGTTGCCCGACTCGAACGGGAGATCGATCGCGCCGGTAACCAACTCGACCGCGCGGGCGAGCAACTGGATCGAGCCGCCAATCAAGTGGATCGTGCCCTCGATCGCGGCGCAGGCCAGGTCGATGGCCAGCTCGATCGCGGCGCCGCCAGGTTGATTCAACAGCTGCAGCGCGTCGCCGCTCAGGTCGAGCGACAAATCGAACACGTCGGACGGCAGATCGAGGTCAGGCGTCGAGAGGCTCAGCTGCGACACGTGGCATTGGCCCAGACGCCTGAGGAGCCAGCGGTGATCGAGCCGAATCCGCCGGCCCTTCCGACGCCGCCGACAACGCTGACTCCGCCGTCAACACCCGCAGCCCAACCGGCCGCACCCGCGACAGCTGCTGCCCCTTCTGGCGCTGCGAAGTCGTCTCCGACGACCAAAGCCGAGGCGACCGCCGATGCGCAGGACGAAAAACTCCCTGATTGGACCAAGACCGAAATCGTCGACGACGGGAATCGCAAGCTGGTGTCGGTGCCGGGGGGATTTGAAGGTTCTCAGAAAGACGCTGAGCGCGACTCGTTGGAAGCCGCCCGCCAGGTCGTGGGCGACTCGATTCAGCGTGCTTATCCGAAAGTCGGGAGATGGCTCCCCTCCGCGGACGCCGTTCGAGCCGAGTCGGTCCGTCACACGTTCGTCGAGAAAATCCATCGCAAAACCGTCAGTTCGGGAACGCCGTTTATCGTGTATCGCGCGTACCAACAGGTCGAACTCTCTCCGGAGGTCTCTTCGCGGCTGCTCTCGAGTTGGAAAGAGCAGGTCGTACCTCGGCGGCTCGAAGCCCTCGGGGGCCTGGCGGTTCTGTTGACGTTGACGTTCGCCACGGGGGCCGCCTATTTTCGATTGGATGACCGCACGCAGGGGCGCTACCGCGTCCCGCTGAAGGTAGCCGCCGGCGCGATCATCGGCGCCTGCCTGGCCGCCGCTGCCGTTACGGTGTTCGTCTAGAGCGGGTTGATCGACGCCGCCACGACAAGCGGGCTGCCTGCCGTCGGTTGAAGGACGGAATTTGTGCCGAGAGATGCCGCGGAGTCGTTGCTCGTTGTCGAGGTTCGCCGCGGGAGCGAGCAGGCCTGGCAAGAGCTGATCGCTCGCTACGAAGGGCGTCTCTTCGCTTTCGTCGACAGCCGGCTGCGTAACCGCACGGCCGCCGAAGACATCGTGCAGGACACGTTTCTAGGCTTCCTGGTCAGCCTACCCAACTACGATGTGGCGACGCCGCTGGAGACCTATCTGTTTTCCATCGCGGCCCACAAGCTGACCGATGCCCTGCGTCGCAAGGGACGGCGGCCGACGATCCCCCTTCTGGTACAGGACTCGCAGGGGAGCTGGGCCGAGCCGCCCGGCAAGGATCGCCGCGCGTCGAGCCTCGCCCAGAGCCGCGAACGTCGCGTTGCCGAGGAAGCGGTCGTCACCGAGTCCATGCGCTTGTTGATCGAAGGTTGGAAGACCTCCGGCGAGATCGAGCGGCTGCAGTGTATCGAGTTGTTGTTCGTGCTGGGTTGGACCAACAAGGCCGTCGCGGAGCGATTGAGCATCAGCGAGCAGGCGGTCGCCAATCACAAACACTTCGTCGTCGCCAAGCTCAAAGAGGCAGCGAAAA
>DASPSM010000772.1:0-3586 GCA_035623955.1 Planctomycetaceae bacterium | reverse complement strand
AGCCATCGGCACGGCTGAATCGGCGGCGGCGCTCCAGGCGGCTCTTCCGTCGGCAAACGGCGACAGACAATACGTAATCGACGCGCTCCTGTCGTGCGCCGAGGCACTCCTGGCGAGCGACAAGCAGGGCGAGGCGACGGCCATCTACAAGTCGCTGTCGGGCGAGCAGCAGCCGCGATTGGTGCGGCTGGCTGCCACACGCGGATTGTTGGCGTGCGCTCGGAAGCAGGCGTAGCGAATTCGGGCATCTATCGGGTTCGGGGGAGGGCGGAATGGCGCTGCGAGTTTCACGCCTTGGGTTTGGTTCGGCCTGTCTCTTCGCGCTGGCATTCCTGAGTGCGGCCACCTTGAAAGCCGACGCGCAGACCGACGAATTCGTGCAGATGATCGTTAAATTGATTGGCGACCGTGACAAAGAGTTCCGTGCCGCGGGACTCGAGCAGGTGCGCACCGCCGCCCGCGGTCCCGCTCTCACGCAGCTCTTCGCCGCACAACTCACAAAGCTCGACGCCGACGGTCAGATCGCGCTTTTGAGTGCGCTGGCAGATCGCGGCGACCACGCGGCCCGTGCCGCCGTGCTCGACCTCTTGGGTTCGAGCCATGACGAGAACGTGCGAGCCGGCGCAATTCGGTCGCTCGGCCGACTGGGAGAATCCCAGGATCTTCCCCTGCTAATCAAATCGCTCTCCGCCGGCCCGCAGGTTGAACAGGCGGCGGCCCGCCGCAGCCTGATCGAGATCCCCGGCGAAACGGTCAATCAGGCACTCGCGGCCGATTTGCTCTCCGAATCCTCCAGCGCGAAGGGGGCCCTGCTCGATGTCCTGGCCACGCGGCGGGCGAGCGGTCAGGCGCCGGCTTTCCTGGCCGCAATCGTCGACGACAACGCCCGCGTCCGCCGAAGCGCGATGGCCGCACTGGGCCAGATCGGCCGTCCCGAGCAAATCGCTCCGATGCTGGCGGGCGTGCTCAAGGCCCGCAAAGGCTACGAACGCGACGCTGCCGAAAAAAATGTCGCCCTCGTTTGCGAGCGGATCGAGAATCCCGACCAGCGCGGCGCGGCTTTGATCGAAGCCCTTAACACGGTCGATGCGGCTCATCGCGATGAGCTGTTGTCGCTGCTGGGTCGCGTGGGGGGCAAAAAACTGATCGACTTCGTCGCCGCAATTGCCACGGGGCCCGACGGCGCCCGTCGGCAGCTCGGCATCGACGCCCTCAGCAAGTGGCCCGACGCCAGCGTCGCCGACACGTTGCTCGAGATCATCACGAAGGCGAGCGACCCGGCCGAACGCGGCCAGGCTTTCCGAGGCTACGTGAAAGTCTCGGCCAACCGCGACGGCCGCTCGGACAAAGAGCGGCTCGATCGCCTCAAGCAGGCGATGAAGGCCGCCAAGACTCCGGAGGAAACCACGCTGGTGATCAACCGCGTCCGCACAGCCTACGACATCGATTCGGTGCGGTTCGTCCTCCCCTACGTCGACCAGCCACAGTTTGCTCAGATCGCCTGCGAAACGATCGTGGAAATCGCCCACCACCGCGAAGTCCGCGACCCCAACAAGGCCGAGATGGATAAAGCCCTCGACAAGGTCATCGCGACGAGCAAAGACGCCGTCGTGGTCGAGCGCGCCAACCGCTACAAACGCGGCGAAACGTGGCAACGGCCCAGCCGGGAAGCGCGGTAGCCTTCGCTCTCAGCAACGCTAACTGCGGAGGGATCGAAATGCCTCGAGGGCCGCGTGGCGCGATTCGGCGTGGCTGACGATGGGCCGGGGGTAGTTGTCGCCCAGCCTGACGTTCGAAGCGGATAGCACTTCCGAAGGCGTTTTCCACGGCTCGTGGACGAATTTGAGCGGAAGCTTTGCCAGTTCCGGCACCCAGCGGCGGACGTAGACGCCTTCGGGGTCGAATTTCCGCCCCTGCAGGACGGGATTGAAGATTCGGAAGAACGGGGCCGCGTCGGCTCCGCAGCCGGCAGTCCACTGCCAGCCGAGCGTGTTGTTGGCGAGGTCGGCGTCGACCAGCGTGTCCCAGAACCAGCGGGCTCCTTCGCGCCACGTGATGAGGAGGTCTTTCGTCAGGAACGAAGCGACGATCATCCGGACGCGGTTGTGCATCCAGCCCGTGGTCCACAATTCGCGCATGCCGGCATCGACGATGGGGAAGCCTGTCTGGCCGCGCTGCCAGGCCTTGAGCGCCCGGGCATCCCGTCGCCACGGGAATTTTTTGAAGTCATCGCGCAACGGTCGATCGCTGGTGTACGGAAAATGGAACAGCACGTGATGGGCAAACTCCCGCCAACCAAGTTCGGCGAAGAACTTGGATCGAGCGGCGGTCGAAACTTTCGCACCGCGTCCTTTGCGGCCGGGCTGACCGAGGGCATGCCACACCTGGCGGGGGGTAATCTCGCCGAAGTGCAGGTGCGGAGACAGCCGGGACGTGCCGAGGGAATCTGGCCGATCTCGACCGCGCGCGTACGCCGAAAGTGCCTGAGCGTGGAATCGCTCGATTTGTTTTGCGGCACCGCGAGCCCCCGGCCTCCACGTGGCGCGAAATCCGGCTGCCCAGTCGATCTTTGGTTCTAGCTGGAGTTCTGCAATTTCGAGAGATCGCGGCCACTGCGAGGGAGCGATCAGTCGGCGGGGCGCAGGAAGCGGCTTGCCTGGCTCGCCGCGAGCCCGGCAGGCTTTCCAAAAGGGCGTGAAAACGCGATAGGGGTTCCCCTCTTTCGTGCGAATTTCATGCGGCTCGAAGAGGACGTTTCCTGGGAATGTCTGAGCTTCGATCCCCGATCGGCGTAGCGCCTGTTCAATCTGAGCGTCGCGCCGACTGAGGGCCGGCTCGTACCGGCGATTCCAATAGACCGCATCCGCTCCGGTTGTTTTGAGGATCTCCGTGAGCGATTCCTGAGTTGGTCCGCGTCGTATGACGAGTCGCAATCCGCGTGACCGTAGATCGCGATCCAACTCGACCAGCGATTGATGCAGCCACCACCTGCTGGCCGCTCCGGGCTGTTCGTCGCCGTCTTCTTCGGGGCCCCAAATAAAGACGGGGATGATCGGCCTACTGCGGATCACGGCGGCGGTCAGCGCCGGATGGTCGGCCAGCCGGAGATCGCAGCGGAACCAGAGGAGAGAGGGACCGTCGGCCATCTTGTTACACGGCATTGCTCAAGCAGCGGCTCGACTAGCTCGCTCTACCGGCGGATCTCGGACTCTTGCCGCTGGCTGATCTCCGGCCGCGATGCTTGCGTAAAGTCGGCAGCAACATTCGGGCCGCGGAGCGCTTGATCGCGGGCGATTTGTTCGATGCGGATGATCCGCTCGCCCAGGCGCTCGATGCGGACGCGCACGTCTTCGTTGGTTTGTTCCATTCCGCCGGAGACGAGCGTGACGACTCCCAGGATCAGAATCATCTGACCGGCCATCGTGGTGAGCCAGCCGGTCGGAGCGTAGCTGGCCGGGCCGCCGAAGTAACCCCATAGCACCAGCGTGCAGCCGACGGTGAGCAGAGCCACTCCCGCGTAGGCCATGAGTTGCCCGAGGGCGTAGGTCCAGTTTGTCTTGCGGCGATCGGTGTCGAGCAGGCTGCC
>DASPSM010000759.1:0-2093 GCA_035623955.1 Planctomycetaceae bacterium | reverse complement strand
CATCACGGAGAGATCGGCGGCTCCGTAAAAGCGATGAATGTCACAGCGATGGCCCAAGAAGAGGACCGATTCCTCCACTCCCAGGGCACGGGCCATGGCGCGGAATCGCCAGATCGGCCCCTTGCCCACGACCGCCAGCCTCACAACGTGGCCACAGCGAGCGATCGCCAGAGCCCGCAGCAGCGAGCGCAGCCCCTTGCCGTGAAAATCCATCGATGCGAAGACCAGCAGCGGCCGCAGCGGTTCGATTCCCAGCTCTTCGCGAACCTTCAGCCGTTCTTGGCGAACGCCCGGATGAAAGACGTTCAGGTCGACGCCGTTGTAGATGGTGCGGACTTTCTCCTCGGGGATGCGGTAGTAGTGCACGACCAGCTCGCGATCGAGGCGCGATTGCGTGACGATCCGCCGCACGTTGGCCGAGTGAAAAATCGTCCGCTCGAGCGCGATCATCGTGCGATGACGTGGGTTGAGCCGTTGCATCGCGCGGTAAGCCGGGTTGCGGTAATAGACGTTGAGCCAGTGCGACTGCAGCCGGTCCGTGATCCGGATAGCATCCAGCTCGAACGCGCGGCCCAGCCCGTAGGCGACGTCGAACCCCCCTTCCCGCACCGCCCGCCCGGTGTTTTCGGCGAACGACTGGTTCTTGGTCCAGGAAGTCAAACGGTTGACCGTGATCGGCACGAAGTTGACTTCGCTCGACAGCTCGGGGTCGATCGACTCGCCGATGAACGTCACGTCGTGTCCGAAGGACCTCAGGCGGCGTGCCAGGTTTACGCAGTAGCGCTCGGCTCCGCCCACTTTCAGTGAGTAACGGCGTTTAACCAGTGCGATTCGCATGCGGTCCTCATAGGGAGTCGAAAGGGTGGCTGGGGTCGAGCGCAGCGAGCCCCCAGATCTTCGCGACCTGGGGGGGGCGAACCGAAGCGGTTCGACCCCAGCCACCCGAAAGTTGTTATCTAATTCTTTTAGGCATCCCGAGACGTGTCAGGCGGCGATCGGCCGGCGGTGCCGCAAGAGTTGTGCGATCACCGCGTCGAAAGCCCATTCGCTCGATAGCTCTTCCATGCAGCGATGATGCTTGAGCGGGCAGGTCCGCCGCTGACACGGGCCGCAGTCGACTTTGATCTGCAAATGGACGGCATGAGCGTCGCTGGTGTCGCTCCACTGTTGGTGCGTCGGGCCGAAGATCGTGACCACGGGAACGCCGAACGGCTGGGCGAAGTGCCGCGGGCCCGAGTCGGTCGTGATCAGCATTTCGGCCGAGCGAATGGCCGCCTTGGTCAGCCCGATGCTGGTGCGGAAATTCGCAAAGCTGAGGACGCGGTCGCGCGACGCCATGTGCACGATGCGTCGGGCCTCCTCGCGTTCGGCCGGCCCGCACAGCACCAGCACCGTGCGCCCCAAGTGATCGACAACGCTTCGTGCCAGGTCCGCGAAGCTCTCCGTCGGCCAGTGCTTCGCCGAGCCGAACGCGCCGCCCGGATTGAAACAAAACACGCCCCGGGCCTGCCAATCGGCGGGATAACTTCTCCAGAAGCGCGCCAGTTCCTGTTCATCCTCGGGCAGCACGGCCGCCTGCGTCCCCCGGTCGCTGACGTCGCAGCCGACGTGCCTGGCGAGTCGCAGATATTCGTCGAGCACGGGATTGGGAACGGCGCGGGGCTTGGGAATGAGCGGGTCGGTGAGAAAGATGCTCCGTCCGTCGCGGGCAAAACCGACGCGCTGTTTGATTCCGGCCAGCCACGCCACACACGCAGTCCGCATGGAGTTCGGAAACAGCACGGCCAAATCGAACCGCTCGCTCTTGAGCCGGCGCACAAACCGCCAGCCGCGCGCGTCACGTGTGGTGCCGCGCGGCTGATATTCGAGCACGCGATCGAACAAGTTAAGTCCCGCCAACGCATCGCCGATCGGCGGACGGAGCACGCCCACGATTTCCGCTTCCTTGAACCTCTCCCGCAGCGCCCGCAGGGCCGGCGTCGCCATCACGGCGTCGCCAATCCAATTGGGAAGGAAGAGGGCGATTTTCATGCGGCCTGCCGTCCGGCCTCTGTGTCAGTCGGATCTTTGGAATTGCGAAGTTGCTCGAGCAA
>DASPSM010000738.1:0-2262 GCA_035623955.1 Planctomycetaceae bacterium | reverse complement strand
GGGCTCGAACACGGTTTCGATTCTGCTGGGAAATGGAGACGGCACGTTCAAGACGCAAACGACCATCCCGACGGGAAACCAGCCCGTTTGCATCGCCGCGGCGGACTTTCACGATGCTAACGGAAACGGCTCGCTGGACCTTGCGGTTGCCAATCAGGGCGACAACACCATTTCGATTTTTCAGGGCAACGGCGACGGCACGTTCAAGACGCCGACTCTGCTGACTCTGCCGGCCGGATACGAGCCAACCGGAATGGTCACGGGCAACTTCACCAACAGTGGCCATGTGGATCTGGCGGTGCTCGAAAAACCAAACGCAGCCAACAACCACGGGATCGTGCTGATCTATCTCAACGTCAATGGCACCGGCACGTTCACACTAGAGCCTCACTCGCCGTATCTCGTTGGGAACACGCCGGCCTTCATTACAACGGGAGATTTCGACGCCGACGGCATCCTCGATCTGGTGGTCGCCAATAGCGGCGCGGCGTCTACCGCAAGCGACGGCAGCGCCGTCTCGGGCGACAGCGTCTCGATTCTTCTGGGGCAGGCGAATCCAAACCAACTGAACACAGGCAGCGGCACGTTCAGCACGCCGACCAGTTTCCCCGCGGGCAAGCAGCCGATGTCGATCGCTGTGGCCGACTACGAGCTCGACGGTCTGGCCAGCCTCGTCATCGCCGACGAAACTGACAACGCGGTCACGATCCTGCTGAACGAAGGGAACGTGACTTTCACCGCTCTGCCTGAAATACCGACGGGGCAAGCGCCCGTTTCGGTCGTGTCGGCCGAGTTCACTAGCGACGGCAGGCCGGATGTGGCTGTCGCCGATAGCGGCTCGGCCGAAGTGACCGTGATTCTGAATTCGACGAGCCTGTTTGGATCGGGCGTATCGTCGTTCGGCGCGCCATTCCCTGGCGCGGAATATCTCGACATCGGCCTCAAAATCAAGGCGACGCCGCGAATCCATTCAGACAACGATGTGACGCTCCAGCTCAGCTTTGACCTCAGCAGCCTGACGAGCCAAAGCTTCAATTCGATTCCGGTGATCAGCACGGAGAAGGTCGAACAAACCGTGCGCGTGAAGGAAAACGAGACCGCCGTGCTCGCCGGGTTCAGGCAGGGCCAGTTGACCGGCGCGATCACGGGCAATCCGGGCATCGCCAACATTCCTGGATTTGGCTTGCTCGACCAGAATCAGAACACGCAATTGCAAGACACCGAGTTGCTGATCTTCGTCACGCCGCGCTTGATCCGGCTCGCGCCGAAAGAAAACCGTTCGATCTATGCGGGACAAGGCGCGCTCGAAGGCCCGGGTGGCGAAGCGGGGCCGGGGCAGGGAGTCGTCGCGCCGCCGCAAGAGCGACCGCCGATCCTGCCGCCGCAACAGCCACAACCGGAGCAGCCGCCGCAGCCCGCTGCTCCGCCGGGCGCGGGCCAGACGCCACCCGAACAGCCGGGACAGCAGCCCCCAACCGAGCCGTCTCCGAATCCCGAACCGGGCGGCCGTCCGGAGCGATAGGCTCAGCAATCCGCAAGAACAACGGAGCGTCTTCGTTGCAAAGCGAGGCGAGCCCTAGGAAGAAGTCTCCAGCACCACAAGCGGCTGATACGTGCGCGGAACGACTGCCTCCGCGATGGCGATGAGATGTCCTTGCTGATTGAACACGCGCAGTCGCGACGGACGCCAATCACCTGAGTCGAGCTGAGCCGGCGCGCCCTGCGCTGCTGTGGTTTGCCCCGGCTGAATCTGCGCGATCGGCAGGTTAAATTTCGCGCCGTGGCGAACGCGTTTCTCGACGATCGGCAGCACGGTCGCGCGAGGCAACTCCGGTAAGAGGTTCTCGAGACGAATCACGCGTTCGGCAATTTTCCCCGCCCCCGCATCTTCCGCCAGGTCGGCAAGCGACACCGCGTGGTCCAGCGTGAATTCGCCGACAGCCGTGCGGACGATTTCGGCAAGGTGGGCTCCGGCGCCGTGCAACTTCCCGAGATCGTTGGCCAGCGAGCGAATGTAGGTTCCCGCGCCGCACTCGACCACGAAACGCGCGATGGATCTCTCCACGTCCGTGAGGCGAAACTCGTATACCTCGACTTCGACCGGTTCCAAATGCACCGGCTTGTGCTTGCGCGCGAGTTCGTGCGCGGGGCGGCCATGAATCTTTTTCGCCGAAAATGACGGCGGGATTTGTTCGATTTTGCCGACGAACCCGTCGGCGAGCGCCTGAATCTGCGCGGCGTCGAGCGAAGGTGCGGAATCCG
>DASPSM010000719.1:0-5236 GCA_035623955.1 Planctomycetaceae bacterium | reverse complement strand
GTCGAACGAAGAAATGGGAATCAGGGGGTCGTCCTCCGCGATGAGAATCAGCGTCGGCACACGAATGTTGACGACGTGCGGGCGAGCGCTGCTTGTCGTGTAATAGTTGTCGGCCGTTCCGAATCCGCAGACGGGCCCCGTGTAGAGATCATCGAATTCGATCAGCGTCTTCAGCCGGCGTTTGACGGCCAACGGCGGGACATCGGGCCGCAGCCGGCGATTGACTTTGATCTGCCGGCAGAGTGACCTGACGAAATAGCGTTCGTAGGCTCGCTGCCACCGGCCGCTGAGCGAGTGGGCACAAAGTCCCAGATCGAGCGCCGGGCAGACGACGATCGCCTTTTCGACGTTGATGGGCACGCTTCGTGGCGACTCGCCCAGCAACTTCAGCACGATGTTGCCCGAAAGCGAGAAGCCCACGAGGGTGACCGGCGAGCCCAGGCAGAGCCGTTGCAGCAGCTCGAGCGCCGCGCGGGCGTCTTCCGAGCGACCGCCGTGGTAAGGCCGGGAGGCCAGCCCTTCGCCGGCTCCGCAACCCCGCAGATCCATTCGGAACGTCCGGATACCGCGACCGACAAGCTTGCGGGCAGCGCGCAGCATGTAGCTGCTCTGATGGCATCCGGCGAGGCCGTGCAGCAACAAGGCGACCCGGTCGCCCGCGTGCCAGTGGGCGGGACGATCGTCGTGAAGCACGACGGCGTCGCCGTCCGCGAGGGGAACTTGAATTTGGACCGCCCGCTCGATGTGTCGGCCGCCGGGCAAGTAAGCGCCGGCCAGAGTCTGCGCGTGCCCGTTGCGCAGCAGTGGATGCGGCTTGAATTCAGGAATCGAGAAATGAGCGTGCATTGGGGTCAAAGAATGTCGTCATCGGGCTTGGGCGACACGCGGCGCTTGACCAGCGTCACTTCGTTGCCCTTGTCGTTGAAATGGACCTCATCCATGAACGTGCGCATGAGCAGCAGCCCGCGGCCGCAGGGGCGCTCGAGGTTGGCCGGATCGGTCGCGTCGGGGAGCGCGCTCGGATCGAAGCCCGGACCTTCATCGCGGACCACGAAGCGGCATTCCTCGTCGGTCAGCAAGGCGTCGACGTAGATCCTGCGGTCGGAATATGGTTTTTCGCGTGCCCGCTGGCGCGACAGCTCGTAGTAGGCGTTGTGATCGGCCTCGCGGAGATCGGAGCTGATCTCGAGGTTCCCGTGATAGTAAGAATTGAGGAGCGCCTCCTCGAGCGCCACGCCAACCCGCAGGCAGTCGGTCTCGTCACAGAAACGCATGCGCGTGATCGCTTGCTGAACGTAGTTGACCACCGACGGGACGAGCGTCGAGTCGGTTTCCAGCAAGAAAATCGTCTGGTGTCGGTGGACCCGGTGCATCAGCCGGGATTCGGAACGATCCAGATCCGAAGCGCTCAGCACGCGCTCGACGGTCTCCCGCAACTCCAGGCTGAGCCGCCGCTTGGGGACGTAGCTTGCCGCTCCCTGCCGCAGCGCCTGGACGGCGATTTCCTCGCTGCCCTGGGCGGTCATCAGCACGACCGGGATCAGTGGATAATCTTCCTTGACCGCCTTGACGAGTTGCAGGCCGTTCATTTCCGGCATCTGCATGTCGGTGAGCACGAGGTCCGGGATGTGGCTCTCGATTTCGGACAGCGCCTCTTTGCCGTTGACGGCGTAGATCACGTTCCAATCGGGGTTTTTGTCCAAAATCCCCCCGACAAGGCGCCGATCCATGGCGGAATCGTCGACCACCAGCAAAGTTGCCATTGCCGAATACTCCAATGCCGGCCGACCGCCCGGCGACCGTGCTCCTCGGTTCTCTGAAGTCGCTCTACAGATTTAGCGTGTCTGAGGCGCGCTGGCAAAGGTTTTTGCTTCAGAAAGGATTTGATCGACCTGGGATTCGAGCCGCGCCATCTTGGCCGCGGACAGCGAGAGGTCGCCGCCCCGGCCGATTTCTTCGAGTTCGGTCGCCAGTTGCGCCGCTGACTCGATTCCCAGGGTTCGCAGCGCCCCCTTCAGCGTGTGGGCTCCGCGGCGCAAACGGTGTGCGTCGCCGGCCGCCAGGGCGCTTCGGATCTCTTCCAGCAGCGACGGCCCTTCAATCAAAAAGGCCCCGACAACTTCGCCCAATAACTCGCGGTCTCCGTCGACGACGGCAATTGCCGAATCCCAGTCGATGGCCGACGGGCCGGTCGCTGGGGCCGCCGGAACAGGATTCGGCCGCGGGGCGGCAGCGGGCGGCGCCGTCGATGCCGTCTGCGCGACCGGGGCAGCGGCCTGGTTTGCGAACAGCGCCTCGAGCTTGTCGTAAATCTCGCGAGCGCGAACGGGCTTCACGAGATAGTCGTCCATGCCGACCGACAGGCAACGCTCACGCATTCCCTTCACAGCTTGTGCCGTCATCGCGATGATCGGCACGCGACGACCGGTCTCGCGTTCGCGGGCGCGAATCCGCTTCGCCGCTTCGAGGCCGTCCATCTCGGGCATCTGGATGTCCATGAAGATCAAATCAAAGTCGCGCGCTGCGGCGAGGGCGACCGCTTCGTGCCCGTTGTTGGCGACGGTGAGCTCGTGGCCCCGTTTGCCGAGCACTCCCAGCGCGAGCTTTTGATTGAACGGACTGTCTTCCGCCAGCAGAATGCGCAGGCCTGTGACGCGATACTCCGGCGCCGGCGCCTCGCCTTCGTCGGCATGGACGACGGTTCCGTTCTCTTCGCGAGCCAAGAGGGCCAGCAGCGTGTCGAAGAGCTCGGAATGGTCGATCGGCTTGGTGACGTAGGCGGCGACGCCGACTTCATCACAGCAGGCGACGTCTGCCGCTCGATTGACCGAATCCAGGAGCATGACGGTCGCCCCGACCCGCTGGGAGGCCTCGCGATGCACCCACTGGGCGAGGGAAAATCCGTCGAAGGCCGGCATGTGGGCGTCGATCAGCGCGACGGCGAATGGTTTGTCGCGGGTCGCGTCGCCCCGCAGAAGTTCCTGGGCCGTTCGCGCGTCGGCCACGGCCTCGGGCTTCAGGCCCCACGACTGCAGGCAGCCGACAAGAGCGGCGCGGCTCGCGGGATTGTCGTCGACAACGAGCACTCGCAGATCCCGCAGATCGCGCCGGTCGCCTGCTGGGCGCGGGGCGACAGTTTCGTCCGTGTCGACCACGCCGAAGCGCCCGGTGGCGTGAAAGGTCGTACCCCCCGCCGGATTGTTCTCGAACCAGATCCGCCCGCCGATCAACTCGACGAGCTTCGAGCAGATGGCCAGGCCCAGCCCGGTTCCGCCATATTTGCGGGCGCGGGAGCCATCCCCCTGCTCGAACGCGAGGAACACGCTCTCGCGTTTGTCGGCAGGGATGCCAATCCCCGTGTCGGAGACGGCCAGGTGTAACAGGACGGTGGCTTCTTCGCGGCGATCGACCGAAAGCCTGACGACGACGTCCCCCTTCTCGGTGAACTTGATTGCATTGCCGACCAGGTTGACGAGGATCTGCCGCAGCCGAATCGGGTCGCCGGTCACGCGATTGGGAACGGCCGGATCGAGATTGAGCACCAGCTCGAGTCCGCGTTTGTGGGCCGCGACGGCCAAAGACTTGAGAATGCCCGCCACCGTATCGCGCAGTCCGAATTCGACGTGCTCGATGTCGAGCTTGCCTGCCTCGATCTTCGAGAAATCGAGCACGTTGTTGATCAGCGACAAAAGCGATTCGGCCGACTCCTGCACGACGGTCAAGTAATCGCGCTGCTCGGGGCTCACGGGCGTGTCGAGCAACAGTTCGGTCATGCCCAGGATGGCGTTCATCGGCGTGCGGATCTCGTGGCTGATGTTCGCCACGAAGGCGCTTTTCGCGCGGTTGGCCTGGTCAGCCGCCTCTTTGGCCCGTTTGAGCTGGGCCTCCGCCTCCTTTTGCGTGGAGATATCGAGGACGAAGCACAGGCAGCGGTCGCGACTCCCCTTGAGGATGGCGAGGCCGTTAAGCACGTGTACGCGCGAGCCATCCTTGCGAACCAGCTCCTTTTCCCACGGGGTCGAGGCACCCGTCGTCATGAGCTGCTCGATCCCCTGCCGGTCGAGCCAGGCATACTCCGGAGCGGTTAGCTTGTCCCAACGCAGCTGGCTGGCTTGAAGGTCTTCGCGCGAATATCCGACGAGGTCGAGGAACGCGTCGTTCGCCTCGGTGATCCGGCCGTCTTCGTGCACCATCAAGATGCCCATCACATTCGAGCGCGTCAGACTGCGAAAGCGAGCGTCGCTGGCCCGCAATGCCTCTTCGGCCCGCTTGCGCGCCGAGACGTCCCAAAACATCCCCTGGATGCCCACCACGTTGCCGTGGGCGTCGTAAACCGGGGATTTGAGGACCTGCACGTAGATCGTCTCGCCGTGCGGTTGCCGGTGCTCTTCGACATCCTCAAAGACGCGGCGAGAAGAGATCACCCGCGCGTCGTCCCGGCGATATTTCTCCGCAAGGTGGCGGGGAAACAGGTCGTAGTCGGTTTTTCCCTCGAGCTGTTCCCACGGCAAGCCAATTTCATTGAGGTAGGTTTGGTTTGCGTAAACCAGGCGGCCCTCGAGATCCTTGCGAAACATGTGCAGCGGGAGGCTTTCCACCAGCGACCGGTACCGCGCCTCCGAATGCCGCAGGTCGTCGTCCGCGCGCTTGCGCGCCACCGCATAGCGCACCGCGTGCTCGAGCGCCCCGGGCTCGAGGTCATCCCGAATCAGATAGTCCTGCGCGCCTTGCCCCACCGCTTCGATCGCCGCGTGTTCGTTCGCGACGTCGCACAAGGCAATGACTGCCGCGTCGGGCGCTTGCTCGCGCAGTTGAGCCATGGCCGCCAGGCCGCCATTTCGTGGCGAGACGTCGAAAAGCGCGGCTTGAACCGGCCCGCTCGTGAGGTGTGCCAGACCCTGCTCCAGAGTGGCGGCCGACTGGACGTCGAAGTGAACCCGCCTGGCCTGCGCCAACAGGTTGCGAATCGCCCAGGCCAGGTCGGCATCGCGTTCGATCAGCAGAATCTTGATCGAAGGCAGACTCATGGATTCGGGCCGAAAAGACGGCTGAAAAGCCAGTTCCGAGTGTACCCCTGGATAGCACCGGTTTTCAACTTGTTCGTCAGGCAGCGGCCACCGAGCCGTCCGCTCCCGGCGCGTCGCAAGGCGCACATTCGACGAGGTCCCCGTGCGACTCGGCCGCGCGACCGGCCGCATCCTCGGCATACCAGCGCGCGAGAACGCCGTGCCATTCT
>DASPSM010000710.1:0-9574 GCA_035623955.1 Planctomycetaceae bacterium | reverse complement strand
AGCAAGAGTTCATCCGGCGATCGATCAAGCGAGTGCAGGGGAACATGAGCGAGGCGGCGCGGCTGTTGGGCGTGCATCGCTCGAACCTGTATCGCAAGATGCGTCAGCTGCACATGAACGAAGTCGGCGGCGACGAATGACTCCCTGGAGGGAGCCGCTCGCCGCCGCCGTTCTGCGGCTTCGCGTTCCGCCACTCAGCCATGGCGGATGCAAAGCTGGCATCAATTAGCGGCGGATGCGGATGCCGATGCGCGGCCCGCCGATCCACACGCCGTTGCTCCAATATCCGCAGGCATAGGCCGGCGTCGTGACCACTGGCGTAGTGACGACTGGCGTGGTCACAATGGGGGTCTCGACCACCGGTGCGGGGGGCACGTAGACGGTGGAATAGGTGTAGTACGGGCGGCCCCAATATCCGCCGAAGACCGGGCGGGCAACCACGCGAACGTGCGGCCCGGCCGTGGCTGTTTTCACGTTGGCGGTGAACATCATGGCGGTTCCAACGATTCCGGCGACCAGCAGTTTCTTGGCGATCATGGCCAGTTCCTTTGTGCTCGTGGGACGGTCTGGATCGATCGTTTTGACTTCGTTGCTCTCGATCCGAGGCTCTCATTAATGCGAAGCCAGTGCCAAATTGCGGTTCGGCCGAATGGAATTGACTCAAGCTATTCAAGGATTGAGAGATCCGTCCGAATGAATTTCGACGGAGGAGGAGGAATGTAGTCGATATGAGCTGTCGCGACCCGACCTAAGCGCCATCGACCTGACAACACTGCAGGTCCGGAGTCGAGGTTCGTGGCTACTCGCCGCGATGGCCGTCAGATGTTCGTCCACAGATTGCGCAGCTGCTGGCGGCATTCGGGCGGGACGCTGTGGGAGAAGACCAGCGTCGGGCGTCGCCCGCGGCGCACGGCGGCGAACCAGCCTCGCCGAATCTTCCAGCGGTCGAGGATTTCGCCCGCTTGCTTCTGGAAGTCGGCCGTCACCTTTCCCTTCGTGACTCGCAACGATCCTTTCGCGAACCGAATCTTGAAGACGGGCTTGGGCGAAAGCGCGCTCCACACCGCCCAAACGGCAAACGCCACGATCAGGATGACGAGCAGATCAGGCATGATCCTTCGAGCGTAGCCTAAGCAGACTCTCCAAGCCAGCGCGCATCGCACAAGCAGGGAACCACTATTGAAACGCCGCGTACACGACGACTGCCGTGATTCCCAGGAAGAAAAATCCGCACGCGGCCAAGCCCGCCTGCATGAACAGGCTCGGCCGCAGCGGGGGCGGAAGCAGCGTCCGGTTGACCGCAAGGGTATGGAACGCCGAGAAGCCCAGCGCCACGTTGCCGAGCACCGTCCCCAAGATGGCGATCTTGAGCGGACTCAGAATTGTGAGCGCCACGAGCCCCCAGGCGCAGTAGAGCGCGAGGATGCCGTAATAGACGTACATCACCGCGTTTCCGGGGCGATTGCGAACCCTTGCGCTGCCGATCCAAATCAAGTCAGTCCACAATCGGGCGATCAGGTCGCCGGCAAAGACCGCGTTGGGCGCGAGAATCACGAAGCCGACGAAGAGCGTGCTGGCCCACCAGAACGAGGCGTAGGCCGGGAAGCGTGACGCCAATCCGTCGGCGGTGAGCGCGGCGACGCGATCGTCGGAAACCGGCGCGTTGCGAATGAACTCGAGCGACATCATGCACGGGAGCGCCATGCCGATGAAGCTGCAGGTGCACCAGATCACCTGGTCGCGCCGCACGTGGCGAAGCCAGCCGCGCCAGCTTGCCAGCGACTGGTCATCGACGAGAAACACTTTGCCGACGTGGCTGAGCGAAATGCGGCCGCCGCCGACAGCGCTGGGGATCGCTCCCGTCTTGGCGCCCATGCCCCAGCCTTTGTCGCGGGCGTAATTGGAAAAAAGGGCGTTGGACAGCATGCCCGCGCCGGCGATCGCCGCAAACGCGGCCAACAAAGGCCAATCGAGGAAGGGTAATCGTCCATGCTCGCTCCAATAGTGGACCATCCCCACGCGCTCGAAACCCTGGTTCATCACGATGCTCTGGACAAACTGGGCGTCGCTGCCGCTCAACTCGTCGGGTCGATAATGGGCGACCACTCCATCGGCCGCGCGGCGTGTCACTTCGTCCGCCGTCCACGTGCCGTTGGAAAGCAGCGTCCCCGTGACGCGCCACACCGCGCCATCGCGAGGCGTTTCCACGAGAAAGTGGCCTGGCTTCACCATCTGTCGCACTTCCGCCAAAAGCTGGCTGCGGTCGGCGGCGACCTGCGGGGAGAAGGGCGGTGTCAGCTCCTCAAAGCGCGCGCCGTCCCAAATACCGAACTTCGTGATCGGATCGGACTGCGATTCCTCGAAGGTCCCCTTGAGCACATAGGTCGTGTCTCCCTCGCGCATCCGCACGTCGAAGTGCGGGCCGGCAATCACCGTGTCGCCGCGCAGGGCGACCTGGCCGAAGCGGAAAAAGCCGGTCAACACCTCCCAGGCATTTCGCGGTGCGATGAGCAAGACGGAAACCGACACCAGAAAGCCCAGCACGATCAGCAGCTTCGCGGTCATCATCCGCTCGATCACGTTATAGATCTTGCCGCCGAAGATCAGGGGCACGAAGGCCAGTAGAAAGATCACGTAGCCCAAGACCTTCACGAGTTGTGACTCGCTGATCACGTACCCGGCGACGTGGATCAGATTGTTCCCCGGCAAATGCCCCAGGATGGCGGCCGCCAGCGGCACGGCGGCATTCGACGCCATGAACGGCCAGATATGCGATACACACAGAAGGAGGTACACGAACGTCCAAAACTTCGGACCCGGCGCGAGGCGGAAGAATCCGGCAAAGATCGGCTCGCCGCAGTACAGCGTGTAGCGCATCACTTCGAGGTTGTAAAACACCTGCGTGACGATACTGATCGTCGCCAGCCAGAGAAACGTGCCGCCGAACTGCGCCGAGACGGCCGGCCCAAACAGCCATTCGCCGGCGCCAATTGAGGAGCCGGCCAGGAGAATGCCCGGACCGATCAGCGTTTTCCAATCGCGCCACGAGTGTTTGGGCGCCGTCTCGAGCGTGGAAATGTTCCACGGAGGCAGCCGCCCCGCGGCAACCGTGGCGTTGGCGGAAGCTGCGCCCTCGGCCGACACGTTGGCTGGCCGCTCACCAACGGCGGGAAGCGGCTGCGCCCCAGCCAGATCGAGAGGCTCGTGAGCCGGATGGCGGGGAGACACGGACATAGTCCGGCCAAGGAAGGATTGAAGTTCCGAGCAGTAATCAGGGCTCCGATTGCGGAGCGGGGGTGGCGATCGTGGGCGTCGGCTCGTTCGATTGGACGTCGAAATCCATCACCTGGGAGCCGGGTTTGACTTCGCGCTCGATGGTCGATTTTGAATTGAATTCGGGCTTCAGTCGCTCGCGCCCGAAAGCATCCTTTGCCTCGATTTTGACTTTGTGAACCCCGACGTAGGCGCCGTTCATGTCCTTCACATAGGTGAGCGTGTAGTTTCCGTTGGCGTCCGTCACGCCGATCGAAACCGATGCCGCGAGGCGTTTGCCGTTCTGCCCTTCGCCGTAGATGGGATCCTTCGGCGCAAAACGGACGGTGGCGCTGCCCAGCGGCTGCCCGGCGAGCGTCACTTTGCCCGTCACCTGCCCCAGCGGAGGATAGTTCCCGCGGCCAGTGAGGATCTGGTTCGACAGGAAGTATGCGAACCAGCACACCAACCCGATGACCAGTGCGCCGGGGACGAAATTGACGAGGAACTCCTTCAAGCCGCCGATGTAGTCGACCTTCGGCTGGTCGCTCTTGACCGGCACGTCCTGCCAGTACTCGTCCATCGACTTTTTCGGGACCTTCAGTGTGGCCCCGCAAGACGAGCAGAGCACCTTCATTCCGATCTTTTCATCGGAAACCTTGAGCTTCCGGCCGCAACTACACGAGAAGCGGATCGACATCGGCGCTCCTGCGCGACGAGTGCGCCGACTATTGGACGTTCCAGTTGGTGACCGGCTTGCCGCTGGCGATACAGCCGAGATTGTTGAACGTGACCAGATCGATGTTCTGACTGAGGGCACGGCAGCTTCCATCGGCCAGGCCGACCTGCATGATTCCGCCGGTGTGATCGCTCCCCGGCGTGTCGAATGTGAAGGGGCGATTGGGCGGATTGAGCGTGCTGAAGAGCGTGGCGGCGCCGCCCCACGCCCAGCCGTCGCAACTGATCGTTTGAGGGTTTTGCAAAACGTTGCCTGTGTTCAACAAGTCAAGCCCGTTCAGCCTCTGCACCTCGCCGATCATGATCACGTTGGACGTGCCGTTGGAGATGTCGCGAATGCCCAGCGAGCGATTGACGGAAAACACGCCCAGCACGTTTCCGGTGGGAATGTAGTATTCGGTCGAGCTGAGCGACTGTTGGTACTGGAGCTGCTCGATGGTCAGTTCGAAGGTCCCGATGTCGGTGACCGGTGCCGTGGTGCCCGTGTTATCGATGGGCATGGGGATCACCGTGGTGAACCAGCCGATGCCCGCGCCGATACAGCCGCCGTAGTCATTGCCCCCGCGCGACCAGGGGATCGTGCCGGGTTGATAAAAGTCGACGCGGCGGACGTTCGTGTACTTGGCGATCATCATGCTGCCGCGCCGCGTGGGGCAATAGTACGCCGCGATGTCGGTTTGCGCCGGTTGTGACTGGTTGTTTGAGGTCAAGAGCTCGCCGTTGGCCCGCACGTTGAACTGGAAGTTCCACTCGTTGTAGAGCTGAGTCTGCTCGATGTAGGGCAGGATCATCAGCATCCAGCTGGTGCCGTGCAGTCCGTAGCCGCCGAGATTGGGGTTATTGCCGCCTGGTCCGGGACCGGGATTCTGTCCGGGAGGCAGTGTCGACAGCCCGTTCCCCGTCAGCGTCGAGGCTTCGGTCGGGTCGGCGTGCTGGAAGGAGGTGTTGGGAGTCTGGTTGAGGAACAGGACGGCGATCTGCCCCATGGGGAAGACCAGGTTCACGTCGTGGTAGTTGTGCAGCGCCAGCCCCATCTGCTTGAGATTGTTCAAGCACTGCGTGCGTCGGGCGGCCTCGCGTGCCTGCTGAACCGCGGGAAGCAAGAGCGAGATGAGCACCGCGATGATCGCGATGACGACCAGCAATTCGACCAGCGTGAAACCCTTCAAGGCACGGCGTTGCGACACAGTGCACCTCCTTCGAGGAAGCAGCGAAAACCCTTACAAGAAGCGCGTTTTACGACAGTGCTCTTTAAGACAACGCTCTTTCCGACAATTGTCTAAAAGAACGGGCAATCAAGATTCGACGGCACGCGGCGTCCACGCCCGCGGTCGGCTCCCGGGCGTCCGGCAACCCACCGGCCGGAAAGGGTAGGCCGTCGTCGCGCAGGCACGACATTCCCGTGATTGTAACCGATTTATGCTATCGCGCTACCCGGAATCCCGTCAAAACAAATTGCAACTTTGGGATCGGGCGACCTTCTGTCCGGGTTTTCACCCCCCCTGTTCAGACACCCATTGGTAAGCGGCGCGGCTGAGCTCGGCGGCCGACCTCAGGCCGAGTTTCGCCTTGATCTTCTCGCGGTGGGTTTCGACCGTCTTGATGCTCAGGTGCAGCTGCCGGGCGATGTCTTTGGTCGAACGGCCGCGACCGATCTGCTCGAAGACCTCCAGTTCGCGGTCCGAAAGGGTGTGCACCGGCGACTGAGTCGGCGCCGGCTGGGAGGCGGTCATTCTGCGTAGCATGCGGTCGCTCATCGCCGAGCTCAGCCAGACGCGGCCGGAGAGGACGCAGCGGATCGCCTCGATCACGCGCTCCATGCCCTCTTGCTTGTGGACGTATCCCAGCGCCCCCGCGCTCAGCACGCGTTCGGCGTAAAGCGATTCCTCGAACATCGAGCTGACGAGCATTTTGACGTCCGAGTTTCGCGATTTGATGCGCTTGATCAGCTCCAGTCCGCTGCTGTCCTTCAGCGATAAATCGACGATCAGCAAATCGGGCCTTTGCGTTTCGAGCAGGCGCATCGCGTCGGCGACGTTGGCCGCCTCCCCGCAAACCGCCAGGTCGGGCTCGCAATCGATCAACAGCCGCAGACCGCTGCGCACGAGCGGGTGATCGTCGACGATCAGGATGCGGGCCCGATGGGTGTCTGTGGCGCTGCGTTTCGTCATTTGTGAATGGTTTCCGGCTGAGGCGTGACGGACTGAGTCTTGATCTGGCAGACGACGGCTGTTCCGTGGCCGGCCTGGCGGCGAACCTCGAGCGTCGCGTCGATGACCCCCGCGCGATACTGCATGATCCTGAGCCCCATCCCCCCGCCGTTGCGCGAGGCGGTCCCCGGAACGATTCCCACGCCGTCGTCTTGAACCGTAACACGCAGCGTTCCGTTGGAAAGCTCGGGACGGACCAGAATCTGCCGCGGCTGCGCGTGTTTGACCGCGTTGTTGATCGCTTCCTGCACGATGCGGAAGAGGTGCGTGGCCACCACATTATCGTCGATCGAAACGCGATCGTCGCCCTCGACGCGGCAATCGATGCCGCAGCGGGCCGTCGTTTCCGCCGCCAGCTTCTCCAGCGCCGCCATAAAGCCCGAAGCGTCGACCTCGACGGGGACCAGCCCCTGCACGGCCGTTCGCACCTCGCGCAGGGCGCGCTGCACGCTGTCGGCGATGGTTTGCGCGATTCCGGTCTGGGGACTCTCCTCGGCCGAGAGTTTCTGGGCAAGTCCTTTGGCGAGGTAACTCAATCCGGTGAGTTCCTGCCCCAGGCTGTCGTGCAGCTCGCGACCGATGCGCTGTTGCTCGCTTCCCGTAATTTCCAGCACTTCGCGCTCGAGGTTTTTGCGGGCCGTGATGTCGCGGGCGATGATCGAGACCCCTACGCGCTGCCCGTTGCTGTCCTCCAGCGGAGAGACCGATTGCGAAACGTGAATCGCGTGGCCGTCCTTGCGAATGCGGATCGCTTCCAGCGCGTGTTCGGGGGGCGACTGGCCTTTCTGGATTTGTTGGATGATCTGTTGCTCGTCCTGCTCGGATTGGGAGGGGATCAGCGCACGGCTCTCGCGTCCGACCGCCTCCGCTTCCGCAAAGCCGAAAACGAGTTCCGCTCCGTGGTTCCAGCTGGTGATGCGGCCGTCGAAAGTCTGGCTGAAGATGGCGTCGTCGGAATTCTGCACGATGGCGGCCAGCCGCGCTCGGGCTTCCTCGGTCCGCGCTTGCTCGTGATGCGCGAGGTTGTACGTGTAGTAGACCAAAAACAGACAGACGAGCATCGCCAGAATGCAGGCCAAGACCAGGCTGCCGATGCTGGCAAACTGGATCGAAGTCCCGAACAGTCCAAATCGCAGATCCGACTCGTAGAGGCCCTCCTTCGAGCGGTAAACGCCCACCACCCAGTCACGCTGGAACGCCCGGTTCGGCTCGGAAAGGCTGGAGAAAGACCCCAACATCTCCTGCCCGCTGGGGGAGCGGAATTCTCCGGTGTACCGCACAAGAGCGCCGCCGACCCGATCGCGAGCGCTCTCCGCTTTGTTCAAAGGGGGAGTAATCCCCTGCTTATCGCAGACGGCGTCAATGATCAGTCCCACGTTGGCAGCCGACGCGGCATCGCCAGGGCGCTCGGCTGCGATGTTCAGTTTGACCTCGCCGTCGTGGTTGTCGACGATCACGAGGTTCTCATCGGGCTTCGCCACCCAGTGACCGGCTTGAACCCACAGCTCGAGCACAGCCTTACGAATCTGCTCCCATTGCGCGGGGTCGTCGTGGGTGATGCCCTTGGCCTCGAGATCCTTGCGGTTCATATCGAGGGCGGTGGCCAGCATCCGCACTTCGGTCCTGGTGGTCTGCAGATAGCGCTCTTTAGCCTCTTCGCGGCTCTGCAGAAAGCTGCTGACGACGACCCCCACCGTCAGCGCAAAGGCCCCCACTCCAATCAGGAAGGCGACCAGCGGCAGCGAGCCCCGCTTGCCCAGCGATTGGGTCGAAAGCACCAGCGACGGTCCGTGCGATCCCTGCGGCGACTGTGAGTCGGCCGGCAAGTTTTTGCCGTTCGTCGCGGCACCCTGCTCCGAGGACATGAAAAGGACTCGTCGGCGGCGATTTGGGGAAGCGGCAGAAACCAGACCCCGTCCGCGGTCGCTGGAGCGGCGGCAGCGACGCGAGGGTCTTTGGCCGCATCTTCATCATCGTTCCCGTGCGCGGCGGTTGCAACGTCGATCGCGCTCGGTGTCCGACGTCCAGACCGGCCTGTCCCGGGGAAATCAGACCTTTTTCAGGAACGAAACGCGTCCGGTCGGCACCCATTCGACCACGAAGATGTTCCCGCTGTGGTCGAAACAGGCGTCGTGCGGATGGACGAATCGCCCCGCCTGCCAGTCCTTGGGCGTGCTGCGCATCTTGAAGTTGTTGGCCAGGACTTGCTTCGTCCAGCTGGGATCGTAACCCAAGTGGGCGATGACCTTGTTGTCCTTATCAAACAGGGACACGCGGGCGTGCAGGTCGGGGACCATCATCACCTCGCCCCGCAGGTCGAAGTGCGCGGGAAAGCTGACGTCGCGCTCGAAGCTGAGATGTTTCCCGTCGAGCGTGAAGTATTGCAGCCGGGCGTTGGCACGATCGGCAACAACCAGCGTCGGCGTTCGCCCGGGCCGATCGTCGAGCCACAGTCCGTGCGGCGTCTTCATTTTGCCCGGTGCGTCGCCAAAGCCGCCCCAAGTCCGCACCCACCTGGCGTCCTTATCGTATTGGTGAATGTAATGCGATCCGTAGCCGTCCCCGATGTAGAACCCGCCGTCGGGGGCGAAGGCGACGTTGGTCGGGCTGTATTTGTTGTTTCCCACGTAGACGCCTGGTTCTTCGGGCGTCCACTTCACCCACACGTGCTCCCCCTTGAGAGTCGTCTTCGCCACGATGCCGTGCTGCACGTCGCACAGGTAGAGGAATTCCTCGTTCCCCTCTTTGCGCAGATCGATCCCGTGTCCGCCGCGATGAAATTCCTTGCCGAACGAGCGGACAAACTTCCCCTGGGGATCGAAGACGACGATCGCGTCCATCGGCGTCTTGGCGTAGTTGCGGTGCTTGATATAGATGAGTCCGGCCTCGTCGATCGTCACGCCGTGCGTCTCACCCCAGACGATGTGGCTGGGCAATTCGCCCCAGTTGTGGCTGACGACTTCGTACTGATAGGCGCCCGTTCCCAGCACGGGCGCCTTGTTGCCCGCTTTATCCGTGGCGCCCAGGATCGTGGGGCCGGCGGCCGCGACGACCGTGGCCGCTCCGGCCGTTTTCAAAAAAGCGCGACGAGATGGGGAAATGGACTCCTTGCGAGGCTGGGAGGTCGCCATGGCGGGCTCGCTGAAAGAGGCGGGAGGATGAAAGCGCAACGGCGTCGATAATAGCCGGTGGCGCCCGGCACTCACAATTCTGCGAGCCCCGATCCGCGGCGCTAAGGGCCCTTCGCACCGCGTGGTACGCCGGCTTGACGAGCCGGTCAACGGCCTATTTTTTCTGCGAGATTTTCCAAATTTCTTAAGCTCGCGTCGCGGTGGCTCTTCGAGCGGCTAAAAAAATCTTTCGCACCCCGAAAC
>DASPSM010000704.1:0-13389 GCA_035623955.1 Planctomycetaceae bacterium | reverse complement strand
GTCGAACGGCCGGTGACCCTGCCGGTCAAGTATGAAGTGAAGTGCGAACGCGACCAGCTGTTGGTGTTAAGCAATTTCAAGTTGCAAAAGGACCACGAGCTGATCCGCGAGCTGAGCAAGCTCCGCGAGCAGGAAGCAAAGATCCTGGAGCTGCCGCTGCAGCGCGATCCCGTCATCATCTATCTCTTCAACACCGAGGCGGAATACCGCAAATACATGGCAGTGACCTATCCCAAGCTCCCGCCGCGAAGCGCGTATTTCGTCGGCTCTTCGACCGAGCTGGCGGTCTTTACGCACTGGGGACAGAGCGTTCGCGAAGACCTGAGACATGAGTACACGCACGGCCTGTTGCACTCGGCGATGAAGCGGGTGCCTCTGTGGCTCGACGAAGGGCTGGCGGAGTATTTTGAAATCTCCGGCCCGCAGCCGGGGGGAATCAACCGCGAATATGCCACCAGGCTCTCAGCCTTGTTGGCGCAGGGTTGGCGGCCGAATCTCAAGCGGTTAGAGGCCCTCGCCGACGACGCTCAGATGCGGCGCTCCGACTACCAGGAAGCCTGGGCCTGGGTGCACTTCATGCTGCACGGCTCGCCCGAGGCCAGGCATGTGCTCCTCTCGTACTTGAAGGACCTCCGCACGAATCCCGATCCGAAATCAATCAGCAAGCGCCTGGCGCTGGAATGCCCGGACTTCCAGGAGCGTTCGATGAGCTACATGGCGCGGCTGGCTCCGGAGCGGCAGGTCGCCGAGGCGCTTTGAGTCGCCTTATTTGAGATGCAGGCCCAAGAAGGCGTAGGCGACCTCGCGGACGACCGGCGGAAAGCTGTGGCTGCAGTTGGGATAGTTGGCCCTGAGATTGTCCGACTTGCCATAGAGCGCGTAGATCGGCCTGGCGGCGGCGATCACGTCGCGCACGCCCGACACCTCGAAGTTGTCGTCGTGCAGCGGTGCGCTGGCGAGGAAAGCCCGCGGGGCCAGGGCCGCCACGATTTCCGTAAAGTCGAACGGCACGCGATCGGGATCGTTGCCGTAGACGCTGGCAATCCGCGGCATATACCGCGGGCTTGTCCACCCCTTGAGCTTGCCGCCCAGGTATTTGTGAAACCGCGTGAAGCCGCAATTTGAGACGACGGCCTTGATCCGCGTGTCGAAGGCCGCGGTGAAGATCGCGTTGTGTCCGCCGAGAGAATGACCGATGCAACCGATCCGCTCTGCGTCAACTTCCGGCAGCGATTGCAAGAGGTCGATCGCCCGGACGTTGTCGTAGATCGCCTTCATCGTTCCACTCACGTAGCCGTCCTTGGGATCGAAATCGTACGCGTATTCGCCGAACGAGGGGTAATCGGGGGCCAGCGTCACGTATCCGCGCAGGGCAAGTTGGGCCGCGTAGCGCAGGTCGGGGTTGGTTCCCAACCCGGCCGGCTCTTCCTTTCCGATCTTGATCGTCTGATGCAGGCATAAGATTGCCGGCTCTTTGCCGGATGAGCTGGCCGGCAGGAACAGATAGGCCGCTACGCGGCGGCTGGGGGAGTCGGTGTGGTAGTCGATCTTTCGGCGGATGATTGGCCCCAGCGACGCCGATTCCAGCGTTCGCACATCCAACGGAATCGGGTGCGCGGGTTTGGGAAGCGGTCCCATGACCTCCTCCATATGAGCCAGGATCTGCGCGCGGCGGATTTCCCAATCGGCGACGGAACGAATGGGATGCCGGGTGCCCTGGGCGTCCAGGTAATAGCTCAGGTCCTGGTGCTCACGATAGACCGGCGGTTCGGCGCCGGTGGCCACTGTCGCCAGTGCCAAAGGGGCGCATGCCAAGGCAAGGATCAGTCGCAGTTTGTGGCTCATGTTTCTCCGAATCCTTTCACATCCCCAGTCGTCTTTGTGAGGGATCGATCAGCCACAGCCAGTCGTCGAACAGGAATTCGAGGCGGATCGCCAACAGCGCGATGCGCCCCATCACCGTGTAGCCAAAGCCGGCGCCGAAGGTGATCATCAACACCCACACGCCGATCTGCGACGCGCGACCGATCGTCCCCTTGTGCTCGAACGAAAAGAAGAAATAGGCCAGACAACAGATCGTCCCCGTGACGAGCACGATGTTCTCGATCGACCGCTCGACGTCGAGCGTCGAATCCTTGAAGAATGCCAGGGGCATGATGCCGCTGCGGATCTGGCCCAGAAAATCGGCCTGGAAGTAGGCGACCAAGCGCAGGCCGGCCGTCGCGCCGATCGAAAAGGCCAAAGGCCACAGGCCGATCCAGCTCCCCCGCGGCGAGAGTCGCCACAGCAGCATGATTCCCAGCGCGAGCGGGACCAGGTAAACGAACCAGTATTCGTCACGCTGGGGAGAGAGCCCGGGCATCGCCCATGACTGAATCCAACCGGGCCAGATCTTGCCGAAGAGGTTCGGGATCAGCACATCCCAGTAGGCGACCACCATCCAGTAGGCGGCCGAAACGCCGACCAGGATCGACTCGGTCAGCTTATAGAAGGGATTGTCGCGGTACAGAAACGAAAAGATGCCCAGCGTGAGCAGCGCGGCCACCCAGATTCCAATCGTTCGCGACAGGCTGAACTGCGCGGTCCCGGCGACGTAGTCGGCAACCGTCGCAGGAGCGACGCGACCGTCGACCTCGCGAACGTAGGCCCGGCTGGCCCCGCGGTCTCCCACATCCCACGCCAGGCAGGCGGCGGCCAATACAAAAATCACGAGCCAGATTCGGGTCTCGGTTTTCATCGCGAGCGGCCCTTACGGCGGCGCTGAGTGAAGTACAGAACGTTCCCCACGATGATCAGGCCGATCATCAACAGGTGGGCGAAGAGCTGCGGCCCCATGCGGCGGATGGCCTCCTGATATTTCGGCGACGGAGTCGGGCCGCTGTATTTGTCGTTGACCAGCTTTTCGTACTCGGCGGCCCCTTTGATGCCGCCCAACAGGCCCACCATCTGGTCGGGGAGATACGGGAAAAGCTGCGGCGACTGGACGCCGGTCGAACCGCTGACGAGCTTCATCTTGTCGGCGTAAGGAACGGCCGCGTATTGGGTCCATTCCTTCGCCCCCGCGTAGCCGGCGCTGATGTCGACAATCAGCTTCATGCTCTGAATGTTCTTGACGTCGCGGCACATCGGAATTTGATCGATGTTGTTGCCACGCGTATCGGTCGGGTAGAGGGTGCGGAGGTCCGTGACGATGACCTTAATCACGCCTTCGTAGCCCGACTTGTAGCCCAAGTTAACGTAGTCCTGCCCGTAGACCATCTGCGGGTAGTCGGCTTCGATGATGTTGCGAATGGCGTCCTGAACCATCACCGGACCGACCGGCCAGAGAGAGATGAAATACATCTTCACCTTCTTCTCGCAGCAGTGGTGCACGAAGTCGGTGGCCATCGGGCCCAGCTCGGCTTCGCTGGCGGGGTCATAATCGAAGGCGACGAGCACTTTGTCGCCCGGCTTGAGACTTTCGATCGCATCGAAAACCGCGCGGGCGTAGGGGGTCGGAATTTCGGGGAAGGCGAGCTGCCACAGGATCGGTCCCGCGACCGTGATCAACATCATCAGGAAGATCCAGCGGCGATCGATATTGTCCAGGTTGAACCGCATCGATCAGTCCTTCCCCACGTAGGAGCGGTCCTGCCCCAACATGATTTTGATCGACGTCGAAGCCAGCCCCAGCGCGATGCCGATCATGATCGCGCGAGTTCCCGCCGTGGCGAAGACGCGCATGATCAAAATCTTCAGGTTCTCCATTCGCAGCCACGCGACCGCGTTCTGCTGAGGATCGGAGGGGAGCCACGAGGTGAGCCAGTAGCCGGCGAACGTCTGGCTCAAGAGGATGATGAAGGCTGTCCCCAAGAGCAGCAGGGCCTCGAGGTTTTTGGCGCGGAAGGCGCGGAACGCAGCGGACGCGACATAAAACGCCAACAAAGAAAACATCGTGGCGGTGCAGGGCTTGAAGATGAACTCGTACGCCCAGCCGAACCACGAGCCCGGCGAGTTGTACTGGCCCGACCAGGGATACTTCACCTTGTGCGCTTTGACGAACAAGTCGCCGACGGTCTGCCGCCACTGGCTCTGTTCGCGGTAGTCGTTACGGAGAAAATCCCGCTGCTCCCGGGTGAGCGGACCAATCCGCAAGAGATCGATGCAGGCGTCGAGCTTCTGCTCGCCAACAGTGGGCACCTTGCCGAAAAACTCCCGCAGGGCGCTTTCCTGACGCGAGGTGAACGGGCCGGCCGCGTGCAACCCGGCGGCCAACACATCGACCGTTTCGCCGCCCTGGCGAACGAACTCGTCAATCGCGGCGCGCTGACGATCGTTGAGTTTCACGTCGGGTTCCGGCTTCGGCGTCGCCTCGGCCGACGGCTTGCGCGACTGGTCCTGCTGCTCCTGGTAAAGCTCACAGGCCGACTTTTCGGGCGGGACGGCGTGGCCCGCTTCGTCGAGCGCGAAGCGGAGACCTTCGACCGACCAGGTTTTCGCCAAGGCGTTTTCGAGCTCGCGGGTTTGCGCCTCGCTCAGCTTGCCCCCATGGGCTTCCACCTCCTTGACGAAGGCGGCCCGTTGTTCCGCAGTCGTTGGGCGGACGAGCGGGAAGTCGTCTCGGGCTAATTTGTCGCGCAGCGCAACGGACATTGGCCCGCGAATCGCCAGTTCGTGCGTTTTCTCGTCATAGAACAGCCGATCTTGCTCGGCCTTCGGAACGCTAAAAGTCGCCGGCAGCTGTGCGACGCTCACGCGTTCTTCGACGTGGCTCGCGGCCCAGAGGTCGGCTACCGCGGCAAGGTAGGGCTCGCTGTTGCCGAGCTGTTTGAGGGCGTCGTGGTCCGCGTCGGTCATATATCCGCGGAAGCCCAACTTGGAATAGTCGGCCAGATACGTGACTTTGCCTTTGAGCGCGGCTGGCGGCTGCGCTTTCTCGAACAGTTTTTCGACGGTGCACTGCCAGGCCAATTCGTCTTTGTAGGCCGAGAGATCGGCCTCCTGCTTGGGCGACATCCAGCCGCGAAAGACGAGGTCGCCCCCCTCCTGGCTGAGTTGGCGTTGCACGTCCAGCGGCAAGGGCTCGCCATCGGCGCGGGTGGGGACCGACCCGGGAACGCGAAAGGTGAGGCTGGCTGGCAGGTCGTCGACCCTCAGCGTTGCCAACGACTGGCCATAAAACTCTTGCTCCGCCGACGGACGGGCCCCCGTTTTTGCCACGCCCACATACATCGTCGACAGGAAGGCAATCACCGTGACGAGCGAGTAGCCCCAGCCGGCCGTCCGATCGCTGATCCGCCGCAGATGCAGCTTGAGCAAGCTTCCGCCACCCAGCACGAAGGCGATCGCCGCCAGAATATCGAACCAGATCGCCTCGACCTCGCCCCATTTCTCCGTGACCGGAATGAAGCGCGAGGCGACCAGCACATAGCCGGCGGTGGCCGCGATCAATAAAGGGATGGTCCGCTTCATTCGAGTCGCGTCCTCATTTCAACATCGTGTCGCGAAGGTAGGTCGTCGCCTCGAGCAGCTGCGGCGAGGCTAGGACCACGGCCGCCGTGACCAGCAGCGAGCCGATGACGAGCAGACTGACAGCGAGCACCTTTCCCAGATCCTGCCCCTTGAGGCTGCCCAACTGATCTGGGTCGCCCGAGAGGTAGGCCGATGCGGCATAAAACTCTTCACCGATCAATGCGTAATCGCAGGCCGCCACGAAGAACGGGAGCTGGGCCGGCTCGGCGGTGCCGGCGATCTGAATCGCACCGACGGTATTGGCGGTTTCGGCAAAAATGAGCGACTCGGCGAAAAAACAGCCCATGTAGAAGCAGGCGGCCGGCTTCTCGCGGACCATCTTGCCCGTGGCGAACGCCGCGAAGCCGAACTGCTCGTCGGTCACGTAGTAGATGTTGTCTTCGACATAGGCCTCGGGGCGACCGGCGGCCAGATAGGAGGCCCGCACAGTTTCGCGGGCCGTCGTCATGACCAGCGAGCGGCTCGTGGGCATCTCAAGGCGGGCATCGTACTCGGCGGCGACCTTGGCGACATGCGAAAGCACGGTGATGCCGGCGATCGTTTGCATTTCGTTGAGGTCTTGAACGCCGGCGATGAAAAAGCAGCTGCGGCCCATCTCAGTGGCTCGGCCGACCGCCTCCTCCACCGCGTCGAGGCCAGCAATGCTGCGGACCTTGATCGGCCAGCCGCGTCGCGCCAGCTCGATGCACGCCACGACGGCTCCACACAGGGAGGCCAGGAGCACGGCGAGCCACAAGTGATCGCCGTCGAACCATTGCCGGACGCCCACCGCCGGCTCGGGAGTTTCTGCAGCCACGGATTTGCGGCCATCGGGAGCGACCGCGCGCACGCGGAAGAAGTACGGATCGCCGCGGTGGCACTTTTCGATCGTCGTGGTGATTATGCCGTTTTTGTAAGCGGCCTTGTCGGGAATGAGGGGCGCGCCGACCGACTCGAAAGTTCCGTCGCGCTCGCCGGAGCGTTCCACGCTGTAATACGCCACCAGCTTTGGGGACGCATCCGGTCGATCATCCGGCGAGAGAGGAAACGTGACATCGATTTTCGTGCCGTCGTCCCAGGGATGATCAGCCGCGCTGACGGACTCGGGCGGTCGCGGGACCGGAGGCGCATCGGCGGCTTTCACGAGCACTTTGCCCGTGGTGAAGACAATCGCAGCGCTTAGCAAAGGGGAAAGCACGTTCCGAAAGGGGCGTGCGCGCTGGCAGAACGCCGCACCGTGGGCCCCCTCACCCCCAACCCCTCTCCCGCAAGGGGAGAGGGGAGAAGATTTGCACTCGGCGCCACGGTGCGCAAACTGCGTCAATGTTGGAACTCTTCCCCCCTCTCCCCCCCGCGGGAGAGGGGCTGGGGGTGAGGGGGCCTTCCTGCGACCCGCGATCGCGCGCGGCCATTTCGGTCTTGAGCGATTCCCTGGATGCTCCGACGAAATCATGGTTTGCTCACACGTCCTCAGCTCTCGATCAGCTCAACATTGGCCCGAGGGACAACAATTCGCGGCGCCCCATCGACGGCGACTTCCAGCACGCGGGCTTTGGATCCCGACTCGAGCGTCTGCAGTTCGTGCGGCAGCGCCGCCACCTTGCCAATCACGCCGAAATGCGGGTCGCGAATGATCCGCACATTGGCCCCGAGTTTGAGCGTCGAATCGATCGTCGCCTCATCGCGCGCCGACGCCGCCCCCGCGTGCTGGATCGGAATCGCGATCTCCGGACGCAGCACGCCGGCGCGAATTTGCGTCGCGCCGCTGACAGCCGCCGGCGCACCGTTCCGCGAGGCCAGCAAGCGAAACGTGCGCTCGGCCATCGCAATGTCCCCGAATCCTTCGGTAACGACTAGCGTCAGGCCAATCTGCTCCGAGCCGGTAACCGCCACCCCCAGGTCGTAGCCCAGAATATCTTTGAGATCCTGATCGTCGATTCCCCCTGAGACAAGCGCGGCTGCGCCGATCTTGACCGCCTTGTGGATGGCTGCGCCGGTCATCCGTCCGCCGCCGATCACGATTTTGGCTTTGTGCTCGGGGAGGATTTGTGCGGCGTCGAGCGGCTCGGCCGGATCGCGGCACGCCATGGCGATCGGCCCGTAAGCCTCGCCCCCGACGCCGAAAATGCCCTGAACCAGCGAGACGTCGGCCTCGACGACGACTCCTTCGTTGGGCAGGACCTCGATCACGGTGCCCGACAGATAGGCTCGCACCTGCACGGGAATCGGCTTGCCCCGCAGGATCACCTGACCGGTCACGGCCGAAGCCGACTCGATCGTCCCGCCAACCTTCGTGCGGTATTCGCCCTTGAACATCCCGAAGATACCCTTGGTGCGCGCCAGCAGGTCCCCCGGCTCGACGCGGTCCCCTTCGGCTTTGAGCAGACAACCTTTCACCTCGGCCGGAGCGATCGACAAAAGGTTCGAGAGGTTGATCGGGGTAACGTCGCCCGGCATGAACGTCTCGGCGACGACCTGCTCGGCCTCGACATGGGCGCCCGATTTGACGAGCACGTTCCCGGCGATCGGCAGGATCCGACGGACCCGGTGCCGCACTTGTCTGACGACTTTGAGACCGGGAGTGTAGGTGCCCATGCGTTGGAACGTGTTTCAGAAATCGATCACGAATAAATGTTGAGTGCGCGGATCCACTGGGCCAACTGTCGGCGTCGCTCGCCGTCGTCTTCGGGAAGCTCGATTGGTCGTCCGCGTCCATCAAGGATGATGCCCACGGTGCCGCCGCGGATTTCTTTTTCAACCGGCTTGCCCGGTCCCGCGCCGCAGTCAAAGCCACGGGCCGGCTCGACGGCGATCGTCGCGGTCTTGCCAGCTTCGAGGGGAATCTTCCGCATTTCACCGACGCGGATCTCGCCCGATTCGTTGAGCCCCGAGCCCATGATCCGGTAATTGAAGCATTTCTTCTCCGGCGAGGCCGTTCCCTTGGGGGCGACGCACGTCCCCAGGTAGATCAAGCAATCGCGCTCGAAGACTTCGATCGCGGCCTGCGGATGGACCTGGGCCAGGACTCCCAGGTGGGGCATCATGAAGATGCTGTCTTTGGCCAGCGTGGTGATCCCCTCGGGCTCGAAGGCGTCGATCAGCATGGCGGCTGTCTGTTCCATCCGCGGAGCGTGAGAGAGCACGCCGCCCGAGGCTACGAGCAGGTCGAGCGCCATGTTGTCGACGATCGATTGGCTTCCCTCCTGGCTGAACATGTCGCCGACTGTCCGCTGCTGCTGCACGCCTTTGAGCGTCGTGGCGAATTCCTTGTGCTGCGCGTACGCCAGGCGGAGGGCCTCGCGCGCGACGGCCTGCTCGAAGATTAACGCCTCGAGGGTCTGAGGGATCGTCGTCGGGCGGATCATCTTGTTTTTGACGCGGTTGCGCAGCGTCCGCTCGTTCATGTCGACGTGAACCCAGCGCAGGATGTTCGCCATGCCGGCTTCGGCGCACACGTTCGAGATCGAATAGCTCATCCCCAGGTTGGCGCTTACGGTGCGGTTGAAGTTGCCGGAGAAGACGCTGAAGACGTCGGTCGTCGCGCCGCCGATGTCGACGCCGACCGCGTTGATTCCCTCCTGCTTGGCGATCATCTGCAAAATGTCGCCGACGGCTCCGGGCGTCGGCATGATCGGGGCATCGGCCCAGCGGATCAGCTTGTCGTAGCCGGGGGCGTGGGCCATGACGTGTTCGAGGAAGATGTCGTGAATGCGGTCGCGCGCGGGCCCCAGGTTTTCGCGCTCCAGCACCGGGCGCAGATTGGGGACGACGAATAGCTCGACACTGTCGCCCAGGGCCTCGCGGACGTGATCGCTCGCGTCCTGGTTGCCGGCATAGATCAACGGCATCTGATAGTTGCTGCCGAACCGCGGTCGCGGCCGGGCGGGAGCAATCCGCTCGGCGATCTCGACGACCTTGGCTGTGTTCCCGCCATCTGTGCCACCCGAAAGCAGAATCATGTCGGGCCGCAGCTCGCGAATTCGCTGGATCTGCTCGTGGGGGAGCCGCTTGTCGTTGGCGGCGATCACGTCCATGACGATCGCCCCGGCCCCGAGCGCGGCCCGCTTGGCGCTGGCCGCCGTCATCTCGCGGACGATGCCGGCGACCATCATCTGCAGTCCGCCGCCGGCGCTCGAAGTGGAGATATAAATGTCGCAGCCTTCGTTGCCGCGGGCCGGCCGGATCAGTTCGCCGTGCTCGTCGACCAGCCGCCGCCCCGCCAGCTCGCCCACTTCGCTCGCCGCGTTGATCACGCCGACCGTGACGTCCGCCACGGGTTCTTCGACGGTCGTGGGGGCTTCGCCGCGATACGTCTGCCGATAGCCGTTCCCCACCTTTTCGATGAGGATCGCTTTGGTCGTGGTGCTACCGCAATCGGTCGCGAAGATGACGTTGATTTTGTCGAGATCCATCGGCTTACGCGTCATTCGCGTCGGGCAGCGGCCGCCGCGTCGGGCTCGCTCGATGACAGCTCACAAGGGGCAGTCGACGGCGGGTCCCCGGCTTCCGCTGCGAGATCCTCGAGCCGCCGGCACAGATAGTCGACCGAGCCGGATTTTTCGAGAAATCGCGCGAACCGGTTGTAGTCGTCACCTGTCAGCGCAAGCGAGGCGACGGGCTGAAAGAAGTAAAGGGCCTGGGCCGCAACCCGGTTTAAGGGCCGCGACATTTCCAAGAATGTCACCGCGGGGACGGTCATCCGCCGCCGAACCACGATTCGACAAACCCGCTCGACGGCCGCCCGTTCTTCCTCGGTCGGCACGAGGGGGCCAGGGGGATCGAGCGCAAAGGCGTGTCGGAACCAGTTCATTTTGAGTGAAGATAACAGCCCGTCGCGCCGATTGCATCTCGCGCAAGCCGATTCGGGCCATTTGGTTGTGAAGCGCCGGCGGCTCCTCTAAACTGAGCCTTTCGCGACGGCTCGGGGCCGGCGTCGGCCCTCAACGCGGTGGTGCGAAGGCGGCTTATGCGACACATTCTCTCGGCGCTGGTCATGAACCAGCCCGGGGTCCTGGCCCATATCTCTCAGATGTTGGCGTCCCGCGCCTTCAACATCGACAGCCTCGCGGTCGGCGCGACCGAGAACCCGAGCTTTTCGCGGATCACCTTCGTCGTCAACGGCAACGATCGGGTGCTCGACCAGGTCCGCAAACAGCTCGAAAAGATCGTGACCGTCGTCAAAGTGCTCGACTTCTCCTCGAAGGAATATGTCGAGCGCGACTTGATGCTGATGAAAATCAGCACGCGAAACGGCAGCCGATCGGACATCAAGGAACTGACCGAGATCTTTCGCGGCCGGATCGTCGACGTCAGCCCCGAGCACGTGATGGTCGAGATCTCCGGACGCGAAAGCAAAATCGAGGCGTTCATCGAACAGATGCGCCCGTTCGGAATCCTGGAAATGGTCCGCACGGGACGCATCGCCATGCTCCGCGACGCGGCATTCACCGTCGACGGGCCGACTGCCGAGCGATCGGCGGTCGAGTCTCAGGAATCGGCGGAAAACCCCGAGTCCGCCTGATTTTTTTCGTCCCCCTTCTTCACCGAACGGCAATTAGCAGGCGAAAAAATGCCCGCCAAAATCTACTACGAAGACGATGCCGACCTCTCGCTGCTGAAAAACAAAACGATCGCGATTCTCGGTTACGGCAGCCAGGGACACGCGCAGGCGCAGAACCTGCGCGACAGCGACTGCAAAGTCATCATCGGGCAGCGGCCGGGAAGCGCGAATTATGAGCTGGCCGTCTCGCACGGCTTTCAGCCCGTCTCGCTGGCCGAGGCGACCAAGGCCGCGGATATCGTCAATATTCTGCTGCCCGACGAAGTGCAGGGGGACCTGTTCCGCGCCGAAATCCGACCGAATTTGCGGAAGGGCAATTTGCTCCTCTGCTCGCACGGGTTCAACATCCATTTCGGCCAGGTGATCCCACCCGAGGGAGTCGATTCGGCCCTCGTTGCGCCGAAAGGGCCGGGGCACCTCGTCCGCAGCGAATACGTCAAAGGGGGTGGCGTTCCCTGCTTGATCGCGCTGGGCAAGGGGGCTTCCGATCAAGCTCGCAAAGTAGCACTCGCTTACGCCAAAGGGATCGGCGGGACGCGGGGCGGCGTGATCGAGACGACCTTCGCCGAGGAGACCGAGACTGACTTGTTCGGCGAGCAATGCGTGCTGTGCGGCGGCGTGAGCGCGCTCGTCAAGGCAGCGTTCGAGACACTAGTCGAGGCCGGGTACCAGCCCGAGATGGCTTTCTTCGAATGCATGCACGAACTGAAGTTGATCGTCGATCTGTTCTATCAGGGCGGACTCAACTACATGCGCTACAGCGTCTCGAACACGGCCGAGTTCGGCGACTACACGCGAGGACCGCGGATCGTCACCGAGCAGACCAAGCAGGAAATGAAAAAGATCCTGCACGAGATCCAATCGGGCCAGTTCGCCAAGGAGTGGATCCTCGAAAACAAAGCGAATCAGCCGACATTCCAAGCCATGCGCCGCCGCGACCGCGAGCATCAGATCGAAAAGGTCGGCAAAGAGCTGCGGGCGATGATGCCTTGGATTGACGCGAAGGTGGTCTAAGCCGTGCGAATGACGAACCGCGGATGACGCATTGGTTCTAAAGTCTTTGCGGAGCTTAGAATCAAAGGGACGGGTGATTCATGAGTGCCCTTCCCGACACGCCGCAAGTCGTTGATTCCACACCGACGTCGACCGCGGTGAGCGAGCAAGCCACCGACGCCATTCTGCTCGCGGGTGGCTTCCTTTATGCAGTGCTGTGCCTCCCGGCCATCAACGAGCGGGGTTATCCCCCGATCGACCCGCTTTGGCACATCTTCCCCTTCTTTTGGGTCATGCCTCTGGTGCTTTCGCGCGTACTCGATACGCGATCGAAAGAAGCACGCTGGCGTGCTGTCTGCATGTATGCATTTGCAACAGGGTTTTTCGCCTCTGGGGCAATGGTGCCAACCATCGTTCCCAAGCAAGTCGATTTCAAGATGGTGGTTGCGATGGCCGTCACGACGCTGTTGTTCTTCGGCCCGGTGCACGTGGCGATCGCCTTTTTGCTGGAAAAGTTCACGCAGTTTTGCGGCCGCGGATCGCAACCGGGTCAGGCCGGCGACGCAACCGGACTCGCCGTTTCGCGTCGACGTTGGGCGGTCTTTTCGTTGCTCCTCGTCGTTACGGTCATCGCCCCATTCGGCATTCGCCGGCAGCTCTTAGCGGAGCAGCGCCATCGGGGGCGCACTCGGGCAGATGATGATTGGATCAACCAGAGGGCCGTTGTCTATCGCGAGCCTCTTCAAACCGAATTCGTTGATGAAAAGGTGATGATCGACTGGTACTACGATCGCCCAACAGGATTGAAGCTACGCGCAAAGATGATCGATCACGGGTTTGCCGATGCCTATAACCAGCGGATCGCCGAGTTGATCGCTGAAAAAGGTGTCCCCGACTGGTCGCCCGCCAAGGCCCTGATCAGTAAAGAAGAGCTGGCGAAGGTGTTCGATTCCGACAAGCTGCCCGAGATTCGGACCTTCCCATGGCGTCTATCTCCCGGGGTTGAGCTCGTCCACGCGAACACCGTCGACTGGGCACGCGGCGACAAAGAGATCTGGATCCGGACGAAGTCAGGCCGCTCGGGAAGCGCTGATACCACTGGCCCGATCTTCGCGGGCCGGATTGGCCGCTATCCGAAATTGATCTTCATTCGCCACGGCAACCAGACGCTCGATGTCTTCCACGAGAATGGCGAATTTCTTGGTGGCGCCGCAAAGATTCCGGAGCGGGAGCGTTAGCGTTCCGGGCTTCGGATTTTCCGAAGCCTACGACGTACGCACCAGAATATCCGGCCGGTAGATTGTGGTTCCTTTGACGACCACTTTGACCTTGGGCCAGCCCTCGGC
>DASPSM010000313.1:0-7958 GCA_035623955.1 Planctomycetaceae bacterium | reverse complement strand
AAGTCGCCCGCCTTGAGTTTGACCGCGAACGAAAGGCCCGCCGTCAGCGGATCGATCGTTTCGCTCAACTCGTGACCATACAGAGGCATGCCGGCTTCGAGGCGCAGGGTGTCGCGGGCGCCAAGGCCGCAGGCGGTCAGTCCGAATTCCTTGCCGTCAGCGATCAGACGGTGCCAGACGTCGGGGCCGTCGGACGAGGCCACGACGATCTCGAACCCGTCTTCGCCCGTATATCCCGTGCGGCTGACGAGCGCGGGCCTGCCGAACACCATCGCCTCGCAGCCTGAATAGTACTTGAGATCGGCGATCTCGACGTTGACGTGCGGGTGCAGCACGTCGAGGGCCCGCGGTCCCTGCACCGCCAGCATGAAGGTTGCCAGCGTCTGATCCTCGAAGTGAGCCTGGAAGGAGTCCCGGTGCCGGGCGATCCAATCGACGATCTTGAGCCGATTGGACGCATTCACGACGAGGTAGTAGAAGGCGTCGAAACGGTAGACGAGCACGTCGTCCAAAACGCCGCCGGCTTCGTTGGTCACGAGCGAATACCGGATTTCGCCTGGCTCGATCCTCGAAACGTCGTTCGTCACGAGATGGTCGAGCAGCGCGCAGGCGTCGTCGCCGCTGAACTTGATCCGCCCCATGTGGGCGATATCGAACAGCCCCACGGCGTGCCGGACGGCCTGATGCTCGTCGATGATCGAGCCGTATTGAACGGGCATTTCCCAACCAGCAAAGTCGATCATCCGACCGCCGTGGGCCACGTGCCAGGGATGACAGGCCGTTTTCAGCATCGAGAAGGTCCCATGCCGCCGGAGAAGGGCAAATTGCGTTCCGCATTTGGGTGCCCCGCTTAATGGCACCCAGTGGCGCGTGCCACCCAACCGTTATTTGCCGCCGCCGAGGGCGGACTTCAGGTATTCGCGGTTGAGCCGCGCGATGTTGGAGACCGAAATGCCCGCCGGACAGGCCGCTTCGCATTCCTCGGTGACGGTGCAGCCCCCGAATCCTTCCTGATCCATCTGCGCGATCATCGACACGACGCGCCGCCGCCGCTCGGGATCGCCCTGCGGCAAAAGGGCCAGGTGAGAGACTTTGGCGCTCACGAACAGCATCGCCGAGGCGTTCTTGCAGGCCGCCACGCATGCTCCGCAGCCGATGCAGGCCGCCGCGTTCATCGCCAGTTCGGATTCATCCTTCGGCACGAGGATGGAATTTGCCTCGGGCGCGCTCCCCGTGTTGACCGAGATGTATCCCCCGGCCGTCATGATGCGGTCAAACGCCGAACGGTCGACGACGAGGTCGCGCACGACCGGAAAGGCTTTCGCTCGCCACGGCTCGATCACGATTGTGTCGCCGCTGCGAAAGCGGCGCATGTGGAGCTGACAGGTGGTCGTTTCGGCGTCGGGGCCGTGGGCCTGGCCGTTGATCATCATGCCGCACGCGCCGCAGATTCCCTCGCGGCAGTCGTGGTCGAAGGCGACCGGCTCTTGCCCGTCGCGGATCAGCCGCTCGTTGAGCTCATCGAGCATTTCCAGGAACGACATGTCGGGAGAAACGTCGTCGACCTGGTAGGTCTCAAAATGCCCGCGCGTCTGAGCATTGGGCTGCCGCCAGATCTTCAAAGTCAACGAAAGGGTCCCGGCCATGATTACTTGTAGCTCCGTGACGCGAGCGGGATCGCTTCGAAGGCGAGCGGCTCTTTGTGCAGGGCTTCCGGCTTATCGGCCCCTTGAAATTCCCAGGCCGCCACGTAGCAGAAATTCTCGTCGTCGCGCAGGGCTTCGTGATCGGGCGTTTGATACTCTTCGCGGAAATGCCCCCCGCACGATTCCTTGCGGTGCAGCGCGTCGGCCGCCAGCAGCTCGGCGAACTCGAGAAAGTCGGCGACGCGGCCGGCGTGCTCGAGGTTCTGGTTGAACGACTCGCCGGTGCCCGGCACCTTGACGTCGTGCCAGAATTCCTCGCGCAGCTGGCGGACGCGCTCGATCGTCGCCTTGAGTCCCGCTTCATCGCGGGACATGCCGCAGCGGTTCCACATCTCTTTGCCCAGCTCGCGGTGAATGCTGTCGACCGTGCGGCGGCCGTTGATCGACGCGATCTGCTCGACGCGGGCTTTGGCGTCGGCCAGCGTCTGCGCGAACGCCGGATGATCGGTCGATACCTTGGCGAGCTTTCGCGTCGCCAGGTGCTGCCCCATCGTGTAAGGGATGATGAAATAGCCGTCGGCGAGGCCCTGCATCAGGGCGCTTGCGCCGAGGCGATTGGCCCCATGATCGGAGAAATTCGCTTCGCCGAGGACAAACAGCCCGGGAATCGTGCTCTCGAGGTCGTAGTTCACCCACAAGCCGCCCATCGTGTAGTGGATGGCGGGATAGATCCGCATCGGCGTCTTGTACGGATCCTCGGCCGTGATTTTGTCGTACATCTGAAACAGGTTGCCGTATTTGTCGCGGATTGTGTCGACGCCGTCGCGGGCGATCGCCTCGCGGAAGTCGAGATAGACCGCATAGCCGGTCGAGCCGACCCCGAAACCCGCGTCGCAGCGTTCTTTCACGGCCCGCGAAGCGACGTCCCGCGGAACCAGGTTGCCGAACGTCGGATAGCGCCGCTCGAGGAAATAATCGCGATCGGCGTCGGGGATTTCGTGCGGCGGCCGCGGGTCGTGCTGCTGCTTGGGGACCCAAACGCGCCCGTCGTTCCGCAAGCTTTCGCTCATCAACGTGAGTTTGGATTGATGCGTCCCGCTGGCCGGAATGCACGTCGGGTGAATCTGGGTGAAGCAGGGATTGGCGAAATACGCCCCGCGCTTGTGACAGCGCCACGAAGCCGTCACGTTGCAGCTTTTGGCGTTGGTCGAGAGATAGAAGACGTTGCCATATCCGCCCGTGCAGAGGACAACGGCGTCGCCGGCAAACGCCTCGAATTTTCCCGTCACCAGATCGCGGGTGACGATGCCCCGCGCCACGCCGTCGATCACGACCAGGTCGAGCATCTCCTTGCGGGGGATCTGTTTGACCTTGCCGGCGGACACCTGCCGCAGCATGGCCCCGTAAGCGCCGAGCAGCAGTTGTTGCCCTGTCTGTCCTCGGGCGTAAAACGTCCGGGAAACCTGCGCTCCGCCGAAAGAGCGGTTGGCCAGGGTGCCGCCGTACTCGCGGGCGAAGGGGACGCCCAACGCGACGCAGTGATCGATAATCAGATTGCTGATCTGCGCGAGGCGATAGACGTTGGCTTCGCGGCTGCGAAAGTCGCCCCCTTTCACCGTGTCGTAGAACAGCCGCCAGATGCTGTCGCCGTCGTTCGGGTAGTTTTTGGCGGCATTGATTCCGCCCTGGGCGGCGATGCTGTGTGCCCGGCGCGGCGAATCCTGCAAACAAAACGACAGGACGTTGTAGCCCAGCTCGCCAAGCGATGCGGCGGCTGACGCCCCAGCCAGCCCCGTGCCGACCACGATGATTGTGTATTTGCGCTTGTTGGCCGCGTTGACCAGCTTGAGCTCGAACCGGCGGCGGTCCCATTTCTCAGCGACGGGTCCGTCGGGAATGTTCGAGTCGAGTCTGTTGCCGCTTGCCTGAATCATCGCCGTCCGTTCCTGCGCCGAAGCCGCCTGAGTGACTGCGCGCGCTTCTGAGGCACCGACGGCGGAGCCCCCTCACCCCCAGCCCCTCTCCCGCGAGGGGAGAGGGGAGAAGATTTGCACGCAACGACTTTTTGTGGAAGCAACGCTCGATTCTGCAAATGGCGCGCACGCAGGGAGTCTTCCCCCCTCGCCCCTTGCGGGAGAGGGGCTGGGGGTGAGGGGTGTCCAGCCATCGTCCCAGAATCGCGCACGTTCATTTAGTGCCCGCCCCCCATTCCTGGCGCCATCCTCGCGAAGAAAACAAAACTCGCGAAGCCGACCGCGATCACGGAGGCAAAGAGCACTCCGATCCATTTGATCGCGGCCGCGTACTTTGGATGCGTGATTCCCAGCGACTGAAACGCGCTGGCGAACCCGTGCCACAGATGGATCCCCAGAATGATCACGCCGATGAGATACACGCCTGCGGTGAAATTGTCATTCAAGATGCGGATGGCCTTGGCGAACGGTTCTTCGCCCGTGGGGGTCGTGAACCAGGGCCATTTTTCCCAGGTAAACTGCAAGAGGTGCACGAGCAAAAAGAAGAGCACGATGGCCCCGGACGTGAACATCCACGCTTCGGGATGCACGGGGGAACTGGTCGTGTGCGGCGCGGCGTCGAGCTTCGATTTCTTGATCGCGTAAGCGTGGCCCCGCGCGGAACGGTTTTCCTGAGTCACCCGTAGCGCCAGCAAGATGTGGGTCACAAACAGGGCGTACAGAACGATCTCGACGCCAAACAGGATCGCCGGCTGGCTGTGCAGCGTGTGCGCGTATTTGTTGTAAGCGTCGGGGCCGACGTAGAGCAGCAGGTTGCCCGCCAGATGCGCGACCAGGAACCCGCAGAGCAGCAGTCCCGTGAATCCCATCACGAACTTCTTCCCCACAGAGGAGGAGAGGGCTTTCACGAGCAGGCTCAAAACGGCCTCCTTCTTGGAGTCTTTCGAGGAGCGTGGGCCGACTTTTCGCGGCCGGTCCGAGGCTTTTCCAGGCCAGTCTTAAGCACCGGATTATAGGGCAACGAAGGCGAGATTCAATCGACCGGCTAGTCGCGCGGCCGCACCGCGCGGGCCATTCAAAAGACTCTTGGATCGGCGCGCCGAACCATTTTTCCTCAGAGATTGCCGCCGTCGTGCACATCTGCGAGCATTGTGAAGAGATGGACACGCCGACCGAACTCCCTGCCGACGCGCCGCTGGAAATCGCCGCGGAGGAACATCGGGCTCCGCCCGCCGAGCGATCGGGCCTCACGGTTGGCGACTTGCTCTCCTTCGCCATCCTGATCGGCTTCAGTGCGTGGCTCTGGTCGCATGCCGGCGCGTCGCTCGGCGGGGCAGCACCTCTCTTGGGAGCCGCGATCGGATTGGCGATCGCCTTCGTGGTCCGCACGTTTTGCTGACTCTCAGCAACCCGTGAGAGTTTGGCCCGCTTCGAAGCCTGTCTCGGCGCGGGAAATAACGCTCCGCAGGACTCTCTCCTGGCGAACGGCAATGCCGGAAAAAGCGATTGTAATGACGGTGCGCGAGCTGTCCGGCGACTCGCCGCGAATCGGCCGTACGGCTCGGTTTCCCGGTGGACGCCCTGAGCTATCTAGCTACGTTTTCATGGCCCCGGATAAGCGCTTATGTTCCGTGCGATCCAAAACTGGCTGATCCCCGCCGCCCTGCGGACGGACCGCGAGACGTTCGGCCGCGCGAACCGCCTCGTCGCCTTCGATCTGGCCCTTTGCTCCTTCGGGCCGATCTTCTCGACCATCTTCTGGGCCCTCCGCGCGCCCATTTCCAGCGGCATCATCGATGTGGCGATGGCCGCGCTGCTTCTGAACCTGGTCTATCTGCGGAGCGGCGGCAACCTGCGGATCTGCGGCCACATCGTGACGGCCGTCGCGTGGCTGACCTATACGCTCTTGATCTGTTTCAACGGCGGGCACCATTCGGCGCCCGAGACGTGGTACGTGACGGTCCCGGTGTTCGCGATCGTGCTGTGCGGAGCACGGGCGGGCGTCCTGTGGACGACGGCGTGCGTCGCGGCGATCGCCGGCTTTTACGCCGCGCGAGAAATGGGTTTCGACTTCATTGATGAGCCGACGCTGAGCGGCAAGCACTTCCTGGAATTTTCGGGGCTCTTGGGAGTTTTGACCTGCGTTTATTTCCTGATGTCGCTCTTCAAGTGGGCGGAACACAAAGCCCACCAGGTGATCACCAGCGCCCTGGCCGACGCGCAAGCCGCGGATCGGGCCAAGAGCGAATTTTTGGCCAACATGAGCCACGAAATCCGGACGCCAATGACGGCAATTCTGGGGTACGCCGACTTTCTCAACGACGGAACGCTGGACCGCGCACACTCGCAAGAAGCGCTCTGCACGATCAAGCGCAACGGCGAGCACCTCCTGGCAATCATCAACGATATTCTGGATCTGTCGAAGATCGAGTCGGGCAAGCTGGTCATCGAGCAAGTTCGCTGCTCGCCGCGACAAGTCGTCGCCGACGTGATGGAGCTGCTGCACGTGCGGATCGCGGCCAAAGGTCTCGTCGCGACGACGCACTTCGACCCGCGCATTCCAGCGCACGTCGTCACCGATCCGACCCGCTTAAGGCAGATCGTCCTCAACCTCGTCGGAAACGCGGTCAAGTTCACTGAGCGCGGCTCGGTGCAGGTGGTTGGCCGCTGGCGGGACCAGAACGAGTCACCACCGCTGCTAGAGATCGACGTGGTCGACACGGGAATTGGAATGACGCCGGATCAGATTTCCCGCCTGTTCCAGCCGTTTACTCAGGCCGACACGTCAACCACCCGGCAGTTCGGAGGCACGGGCCTCGGGCTGGCCATCAGCCGCCGGCTGGCCGAGATGCTGGGCGGATCGATCAAGGTGAGCAGCGTCCCAGGCGCGGGCTCGACGTTCCAAGTGCTGCTTCCGGCTCCGCCACTTGCGGAAAATGCCGAGGACGCGCCGATCTCGAACAATTCGTCGCTGCGTGCCCAGCCGGCGGGACCCAACCACAAACCGCTGGCGGGCCGCCGGCTGCTGTTGGCCGAAGATGCGCCGGACAATCAGCGGCTCATCATGTACGTTCTCGGGCGAGCAGGAGCCGACGTGACGTTAGCCGAGAATGGCGCCATCGCCTGCCAGCTCACGCTTGCTGCGAGCGACGAGGGGCAGCCGTTCGATGTCGTGTTGATGGACATGCAGATGCCGATCGTCGACGGATATCAGGCAGTGACGCGGCTGAGACAGGCGGGCTATCACGAGCCGATCATCGCGCTGACGGCCCACTCGATGGGCTCGGACCGGCAAGCCTGCCTGGACGCAGGGTGCGACGAGTTCGCCACGAAGCCGATCGACCGGACAAAACTCATCGCGCTGGTCGATGACTATTGCCAAAGAGCTGCTCGACAACGAGCGGAACTTGCCCGGCCCCTTTGACCGGCGATCAAACTGTTCGGCGCGAGCAAAGGCAGAAAGAAGCGCGTCAAAAAGAAACGGGGAGCGTCAAAAGAAAAGGCGACGGCACGCCGCGGCGATCAAGGTCTGATCGGTTCATTCGACGGGTGTCGTACGTGCGGCGAGCCAGCGCGGCAGCGCAGCCGCGCGCCTCGGGCAGACTCATTCTGCGTCGCGGTCACTTCCCGTCTTTGCGGGCCTCGGCGACCATCTGCGAGATCCGGTCGAGCCCGTCCGTCTTGACGTCGACGCCGGAGATGTCCAGCAGCGCGGCAACCGCGTGCTCCATCGAGCCGTCGAAGAACGTCTTGACGATGTGTTCCAAGGCGGTCTTGCGCGCCTTGTCGCGCGACTGGGCCGGCACGTAGACGTAGCGCGCCCCCTGCTTCTTGTGCTTGACGTGCCCTTTGCGTTCGAGGATCCGCAACAGGCTGCGCACGCACGAATAGCTCGGCGGATCGGGCATGTTCTCCAGCACTCCCGTCACGTCGGCCTCTCCGACGCGATACAGAGTGTCGAGAATCTGGCGCTCGCGGCGTGCCAGATACAACTGCGATTTTCGCATGGTCATTCAACCCACTTTCCGTTTCGACCCCGCCCCGCCGCGGCAGGTACCAGTCATGCGCCGAGGAGGGGTCACCCGCTGGAAGGAAATTAGCACGCTGCACACTATCATGCGAAGCCCCCGCCGGTCAAACCCTTATTACCGCAGGGTCCCTTTATCCGGCAAAGTCTCCGCCAAACCCGCCGTGAAACGTGCTACGCCAAAAATCTTTCCCAGAGTAGCGAGACCCGAATCCGACAGCAAATCTTAAATGAGAAATAATTGCTCGGATTTCGAAATGAAAATTATTTGCCCGCGCGCGTGATCCCTGCCCATGCCGTGTTGAACGGGCC
>DASPSM010000311.1:0-9204 GCA_035623955.1 Planctomycetaceae bacterium | reverse complement strand
GTTTTGTGCCGTCAGCACCTGCGTGCGGAAGCCGGCCGACGCCGTCAGCACGTGCGTGGTGAAACCGGCCGACGCGCTTTGCCGAAACAGCCGCCTTGTGGAGGGTGCCGGCGTGAAACTCGGCGGCCCCGCGTTGTCGGTGACGTCAACCGGCGCGGCGGCGGTGCTCGACGAGCCGTCGGGACGCCGTTCGAAGTGCGATCCTTTGTCGTCAGGCGGCAAGGCGGGCCGCTTGGGAATCGTCGTGGAAGGCGCTCCCGGGATCGGCTCACCCGGAACCGCCGATGGCGGATAGCCGGGCCGGTTCGTCGCAGCGGGGGGAAGACCCGGCGTTGTTTCGTAAGTGGGGATCGGGCTGCAACCGGCGCCGCACCCGGGCGCACCGCCGCAGCTCGGAAGACAACTTCCGCAGCATCCGCCGACACAGGCTCCGGGAACACAGGGGCCGCACGCCAGTCCGATGCCGCCACAGCAACCGCCAGCACAGCAACCGCCGCCGCAGGGCGCACACCCACGAGGGGATCCACACAGCGGAGGACCGCACGGCGAGGCGCAGCCCGGACCACACGGGCAGCCCGGACCACACGGGCAGCGCGGACCACACGGGCCGCATCCGCCGCAGCCTCCACCGCAGGCCGGGCCACAACACGGGCCACAACACGAGCCGCAGGGAAAGCAGCACCGAGTGCCGCCGAAAAATCCGAACCCAAAGGGCGCCCGCGGACAGCCGCATCCCGCCGAACATCCAAATCCACAGCCTCCGGGCGGGCAGCAGCAGCCGGGACCCGGGCAGCCCATCGACGGCCCGATTCCACATCCCGGCCCACATCCCGGCCCGCAACAGCCGGACCCGCAGCCGCCCGGCCCACAACAGCCCGAGCCACACTGCCCGAAGCTCAACGCCGAGCAGAACGTGACGGCAGCGGCAGCCGCGGTGAGGATAAAGACGCGCCGCGGCCACGAGTGCAGCTGGGAAACGGGCGCGTTGAAATTGGTCGAATCAAGCCTCGAGTGTCGGAACGACCAAAGGACCGAAGGCGCCTGGGGCCGTGACGTTCCACGCACGTAGGATCCAAGAGGCGGTCGGACCGCGCTCGGCACAAGGGCCGGGACGATCGCTAGCCGGCCGTCGCTCGGCGGGGCCGGCCGATGGCTGTGCCCCGGCGCCGTCGGCGGAATCAGCCAATGGCGCAGCCGGCGCGAGCCCCGCGCCCGTCCGATTTGGCGTACTCCGTACGTGATCCCGCGCGCAAGGGCAGCGCGGCCTGTTTCGATCCAGCCAGACATGGCAGACACCTCCGGCGAAGCGCCGATCGAGTGGAACCAGCGGCCCCGCAGGGAGTGCTGTCACACGGACACGCCGCGGCAATGCTTAGCCTTCCGCTTTGCAATCACCATGCCGCGCCGAAACTTAAGGCTCCGGCAGGTGCCAGGCGTATTGCCGGCCGGTGCCCGCTTCGCCAAAGTCGCGGAATTTCACAAGAATCGACGCAACTGCCGAATCCAATCGAATCGCCCGGCCCGACCCGCCGGATAATTTGCTGCCGCCGCAATTTGCACTTTTTGCAACCCGCAGACTGCAGAAACGGGAAGGCAGGACGGGAAGCCGCGGCAATGTGGCGGCTTCGCGCTCAGCTCGGCGCGGAGCGATCAGGCCGTGACGAAACTCATGTGCAGCTCGGCATGGCGGAGACACATCTGATTGCATTCCTCGACCGTCATGGGCCCGAGAAACGGGTGGGCCGAGCGCTTTTGCTCGGTCTTCAGCCGTTCGGTCGATTGGCGGAAGTGCTCGAGGGCCGCGGCAGGATCGGTCTCTCCCGGAACCAGAATGGCCGCTGCCTTCGCGTTCAATTTGAAGCCAGGCACCAGGCCCTTCTCGAGCAGCCGCTTTTTGAACATCAGCCGGCCGACGATCGGCACGGGCCACGGGGCGCTGAAGCCGAAGCCGTCGATCATTTTGTCCTGCGCGGTGGCCAGGTGCTCGAGAATCTGCCCCAATGACCAGTTCCCGGTTGTGGCCGAATTGGCCCGCACGGCGCGCTCCGCGTCAGCCATCACGTCCTCGAGGGAGTTGTAGCGGATCCGTCGCCGGACCGGTTTCGCAGTGGCCATGGAACACTCCTGATGGTCGCGGAAAAGACAACCGCCAGTATACGGACGCTTCAGTCCCCGACGCAAAAGACCGCCTGATCGCGGGCGCCGCGAGATTTCTTCACGAATCGCCAGGGATACAAAGCCTCGGTTTGCTAAGATTCTGGATGACCGGGAAGCGCGGCTTTGGTACAACGGGCACAGAGATCGACCGCGACGATGAAGTGGTATTGGCCTCGCAAGGACCGTTTGATGGGCCGCCTGGAGCAGACGCAGTTCCACAAAGTGTTTCCGGCTGAAGTCGACGCGCGGACGCTGGTCGTCACCCCGCGCGGCGATTCGGTCAGTTTTCGCGACTCGGACGTCGCCAACGAGCTGAATACCCTGTTGTCGTTGATCGGGACCCCCGGCATCGTCAACCTGGTCATCGACCTCAGCAACGCGGAGTACTTCGGCTCGACGATGATCGGGGCCATCAACCAGCTCGGCACGCGCTTCCGCGAAATCGGCGGGAAGATCGCGCTGTGCTCCCTCTCGCCGCAGATGTCGGAGATGCTCGACATCATGCACTTGAGCGACCGGTGGATGAAGTTCGACACGCGCAAGATCGCCCTGCGCTTCATGAGCAAGAGTTGATCAGGGATATCCTGCTCACGACGCTCAACGCCCGGTATGCGCACGCGTCGTTTGGATTGCGCTATCTGCTCGCGAACATGGGGGATCTCGCGCCGCGGACCGACCTGCTCGAATTCGTCGCCAGCGCGCCGACCGGGCAAATGGTCGAAGCGATCGTCGCTCGCAATCCGCGGATCGTCGGGCTGGGCGTTTATATCTGGAACGTGGAAGCAGCCACCCGGCTCGTGCGCGCGCTGAAACAGCGGCGGCCCGATCTGTTCATCGTGCTGGGCGGGCCGGAAGTCAGCTACGAAACCGACCAGCAGGAGATCGTGCAGGCTGCCGACTACGTGATTGCCGGCGAGGGCGATTTGGCGTTCGCCCAGTTGTGCCGCCAGATCCTCTCCGGCGCGGCCCCCGATCGCAAGGTCATCCCGGCCGAGCTGCCGGCCCTCGAACGCCTCGAGCTGCCGTATCACCTCTATACCGACGAAGACATCGCGCGGCGGGTGATCTACGTCGAAGCGTCGCGCGGCTGCCCCTATTCGTGCGAGTTCTGCCTCTCGGCCTTCGAAATTCCCGTTCGCCAGTTCCCGCTGGAACAGTTCCTGGGCGAGATGGAGACGCTCTTCCATCGGGGCGCGCGGCAATTCAAGTTCGTCGATCGCACCTTCAATCTCAATCTTCGCACGAGCCGCGCGATCCTCGACTTCTTCTACGAGCGCTACGAGCCCGGGCTGTTTTTGCACTTCGAGATGATTCCGGACCGCTTCCCCGAGCCGTTGCGCGACTCGATTCGACGATTTCCGCCCGGCGCTCTGCAGTTCGAGGTCGGCGTGCAGAGCTTCAACGAGCAGACGGCCGAGCTGATCAGCCGCCGGCAGGACAACCACAAGCTCGAAGAAAACTTGCGATTTTTGCGACGCGAGACGGGCGTGCACGTCCACGCCGACCTGATCGTCGGGCTGCCCGGCGAATCGCTCGAAAGCTTCGCCGCCGGGTTCGACCGGCTCGTCGGCCTGGGACCGCAGGAAATTCAGGTCGGCCTGCTGAAGCGACTGCGCGGCGCCCCCATCGTCCGCCACGACGCCGAGTGGGCGATGAGCTACAACCGCCGGGCCCCCTACGAGATTCTCTCGAACCGCTTGATCGATGCCGACACGATGGCTCGGCTGGCTCGCTTCGCGCGGTTCTGGGACCTCGTCGCCAACAGCGGCAACTTCATCGAGTCGGCACCCCGCCTGTGGCGCGATCGATCCCCCTTCGCCGGCTTCCTGGCATTTGTCGATTGGCTCTACGAACGAATCGGCCGGACCTGGGGCATTCCGCTGGCCGAGCTAGCCGAGGGGGTGTTCCGCTACCTGGTCGAGGCGCTCAGCCAAGACCCTCAAGACACTGCGGAGGCAGTCTGGCGCGATTACCGTCGCGGCGGCCGCCCCGATCGCCCGCCGTTCTTGAGCCCGTACGTCGAAGCCCCCGCCCGGAGCACCGTCGTCGCCCGCCCATCGCGCGCTCGCCGACAAGCCCGGCATCAGCTGTCATGATCTTTGGACCCGTCCCGTCTTTGGCGAAGGGGTGGCTGGGGTCGGCGCTTCGCCGCCCCCAGTGTGCCGAGACTCCTGGGGGCGAACCGCAGACGGTTCGACCCCAGCCACCCGGCCGCCCATCGCGCGCTCGCCGACAGGCTCGGCATCAGCTGTCTTAGGCTAGCCCGCGCCTTTCATGCGCACGGCCTCCGACGCGCGGAGGTGATGATCGCGCTCGCCCAAAGAGCCGCGCACGGAGTAAGCGGTTTTTTTCCTGCGGGCTAGCCGCGTGATGTTTTAGTAGCGCCAACGCGGCAAGAGTTCCCCTCACCCCCAGCCCCTCTCCCGCCTTGCCGGCGTCCGCCGCTTCGGCGGCAACCGCCGGCGCGGACGCAATGCGGGGCGAGGGGGGAACGCGCAGGGCGGGCGCCGCCGGCGCAAGAAGGCGTCGCGCGGAAGTCTTCCCCCTCTCCCCTCCGCGGGAGAGGGGCTGGGGGTGAGGGGGTATCCGGACACGCCAGGTGTCACGGCTGAGCGACTCGACTGCCTTCGACCCTGAGGCTCGACTCGACTGAGCTCGCCGAAGTCAGACCCGAAGGGAGCTCGCCGAAGTCCGAAACGTCGCAGCCGCGGCACCCGAATTCCCGGACGGTCTCCAGAGAAGCCGTGGGCATAGAACGCGGCGCGTCGCTGCCAGATGCGGCCTTGTCAGCCAGCCGCGTCGCCGGTTCCGTTCCGTGATTCGCGATCGATATTTACGAGCGCCTCGTTGATTTGCTCGAGGATGCGGTTGGCCTTCGTCTCCTGCTTGGCAACACGGCCTTGGAAATGTTGAAAATCGCGCAACGCAGCCTCCTCATAGTCCCTCGCACGCCGCAGGTTAGCCTCGATGGTGGACGAATCCGTGCCGGTGGCCGGCGCTTGAAGATACATAAGCGCTATGTTCTCGCGCGTTTTCCCAGCCGACAAACGATCACCCGCCTTCTCATAGCATTGAACGGCTTCTTCGAACTGTTCGCGAGCATGATTCGCTTGACCAGCGTCCTTATACAAAATGCCAAGTTGATTGTGCATCGGCCCAAGGTCGGGCAAAGCGTTGTCGGGGCAGAGTTGGAGGGCTTGCAATAGATACTTGTGCGCGGCCTCCCAGTGGCCCAGCAGGATCTCCGCCGCTTCGCCGCGCTCGCGGGCTTCGTCGAAACGTTCCTGATGCACCATTCCGATTTGCTGCATACACTTTGAACGACGGGACGCATCGTTCTCGTCGAACATATCCAAGCTGCGCCGATAGGCGGCTTCAGCAGCGTCGAGATCCCGGATGCTGGCGATGTCCTTGTAAGCATGAGCGAGGTTAAACTCGGCAATCGCCTGACCTGCCTTGGCACCGATTCGCTGAAAAATTCGGATGGCCTCATTGAAATGCGTCACGCACTCGGCGTCGCTCACTTCCAGCAGCAGTTGCCCCATTTTCAAGAAGGACGCTGCGAGCGTATCGAGAGAATTCCGCTGTCGATCGTCGAGCGGCGCGTCCGCAGGTAGCGCGAGGACGGAATCGGCTCGTCGGCGGTTCCATTCAAGCCTCTTTTGCTGAAGTGCAGCGGCTTTCGCGACGTCGCGGTCGAAGAATTGGGCGAGACTGACCCGATAGCCCATGACGACCGTGTAATGTCCCTGGCGGCCCTCAATCGGCCCGTCGTCGGGACTGCAATAGTCGGGCACGATCTCCTCGACCAATCTGGCCAATTCTGCCCAGCGGCCCTGGCGCACATAGAGCGGAGTCAAGCCCTGCATGCAAGAAATTAGCCGCGACGACCACTGATACCGCCGCGCGAGTCGTCGCGCGTGGAGTAGGTTGTCTTCCTCAAGCTCCAACGCCTTGAACACGCCTCCCGCGCCTTCATTGGCTTTGCTCAGATAAAAATCGCCCAGTGCACCGACGGCCTCCACCCAGGCGCGAAGAGCAGCCTGGGCACGGGAACGCCCGTCCTGACCGTCGTAGTGACGCAGGAAGAGCTGGCGCAGAAACCAGGGCAACGCCGGATGGATCGTGAACCACGTCGAACCGAGGTGCGTCAGCAAGCCAGTTTCCGTCGCACGCTCCAGTAACGAGGTCAACTGCTCCTTGGTTTTGCCCGTGACCTCGGGCAGGGCGTGCTCGCCCTTCCCCATAAAAGCAAGCGCATCGACATCCACAACGCCTTGAAAGAGATGCAGTAGGGCAACGATCGGCAGCTCACCCGGCGGGAACGCATTACGAAAACCGTACTCGAGCGAAGCGCCAAGCGACTTATCGCGGCCCTGCTTTTCGTCGGCGTCTTTGATCTCTGTTTCGCCGCTGCGAATGGCTTCCACGAACTCTGCAATCTGCTGCCTGCCGCGTTTGCCCTCTCTCACCGCCTGGCCGACGAGCACGCGCAGCGTCAGTGGGTTGCCGGCACAGTAGTCGAGCAGCGGTTGCCAGTCGGCGATTTCCGCGCGATTGAGACCTCTCCCTTCGCCCAGCTTGAGAGCCAGGCTGGCGGCGTCGGCATTGCTCATCCGTCGCATCGGAATCCGATGCGGAATCTCACCCAGCCAGTTCTTTTCGTCCCGCCGCGAGGTCAGCAGGATTTTCACCTGGCAGGCGTTATCGAGCTGGATTTGCTTGAGGAAATCGCGGAGATCATTCTGCTCGGCGTCGGTCCATTGCGACTTGGTCCCTTCCGGGAAACCGGCCACCGGTTCGACGTTGTCCCAGATCCAGAGGATTGGAACCGAGCGAAGGATGCGCAGGACGAGCCGGCGCCGTTCCTCGGGGTCGTTCACGGCGCCCCAATGGATACCCTGTTGCTCGAGCGCCGCGGCAAACGGTTGGCCGACTTGGCTGAGAAGGTCATTGAGATCTCTGTGGCTCTCGAACGATGCGAGCAGCACAATCGGCTGGTCACCCAGCCCGCCCGTCAGCGAATACCAGCGGGCGAACTCGACGGCCGTGGAGCTTTTCCCCTGCCCGGCGTACGCGTGCAGCAGCACCACGGGATGATTGTCGAAGGCCCGGTCGAGAGCCAGCAGCGTTTCATCCCGTCCCACGAAGCCTTTGTCCGGGACGTAGCGCAACAGCGCGCGGTTGCTTTGCACGGGGTCGAGTTCCGACTGATTGGAGAGCGCGGCTGCCCGCCCCACCGGAAGCAGCTCGATCGGACCCGCCTCGTAGGCGACGGGCACAAACCAGTCCTGCAGCGGACGCGGCTCGAGCCCCAGCCAGCGGTCCGGATTGAGCTGAAGGTGCCGGCGCCCCTGAGTGGCGGCCTGGCCGAAGGTCCCTCCGTCGGCGAGCGCGGCGTAAAGCTGCCCGATGTATTGAGCGGCGGTGACCACATAGACGCTGTAGCGCATGCCCAGGACGGCCGGAATCCCCTGGTCGATGACCGCCTGCGAAAGGGAGCCAATCGCGCGGACCTGATCGTGAACTCCTTCGATGGCTTTGGGCGCCTCGACTGCTTCGTGCATCGCCGACTGGCAGGCGTTGAGCACGAGCACGGGAACGTCGTTGTCGTGCAGGAGTTGGCCCAGCGTCTGGCCGTCCACCGGACGTGGTTTTTCCTTGCCGGGATCCTCGAACATCAGATAGCCATGCTTCCCGCTTTTCGGGGCTCCGAGCATGTGGATCGAGAGGAGTTTGGCCCAATCGGCGAACTGCGTCTTGCTCAAGTCGGCATACATGCCATGGCCGTCGAAGTGAACGATTTGAAAGGGTCTGCGCGATTTCTTCGCGTCGGCGAGTTCCTTCTGCAGTTGTTCAAAGCTGGGCGGGCGCAGGGCCTTGATGTCGAAGCGGGCGCGGTTGGGGCCCAGGTCCGTTAACAGCGTATTGGCCACCGCTCGCAACGGGACGTCTCTGGCTCCGCCCGGCCGGCAGGCAATGTACAACAGTCGGATCCGGCCATCGTCGCCGGGCTTTACTCGAACAAAGGAAATATTGGGATTCGATTGGACGCGGACGAACGATTGCACGCGCAGTGAAATGGGAGAGTCCGTCTCCGGGTCGCGCATCAGTTCCCAGGGAATCGAAGCGGCCTCGGCGATGCCGCTGGCGACTTCCACGCGGAGATCGGCAAGTTGATCGCGGATCGCGCCCCAAAGATTCTGCGCGCTGCGGTTGGCCGCGAGGACCTTGTCGTACAGTTCTTCGCCGCGCGACTTCATCATCGCCTCGACCTGCTGCACGGTGCCGGCCGGCACGACGTCCGCGCGCAGCAGGTAGTCTTCCAGGTACCAGCGCAGGTCCCCCTGTTCCTGCTCCGTGAGGGCGAATTCGATCGTCGCCTCCGCAGTTCGCTCGGGTTGGCCGTCTTGATTCAGCCTGAGCCGGATAGCGTACTTACCGTCTCGCGGAGCGTCCTGAGTGATGTGGAGCGTGGGCATAGCGCCAGACATCCCTGAAGTGGGTTCGTGGACGATGCGGCGCGCAGGAGATGGGCAGCGCGGTTTGGCGATCGAGCGGGCCAAAAGTCAAAGGCGCGGGCAATCGAACCCCGCATCGATCGCAGCGGCACTCGATTCTGCCATCTTTGCGAGACCGATTCCAGATGCTCGTTGCCTTCGCAAACGCCGAATGCGACGAATCAGCCGCCCGCGTCAGCAGGGATTTTCCTGCGGGCTAGCCGCGTGACATTTTTAGTAGCACCCACGCGGCACGAGTTCCCCTCACCCCCAGCCCCTCTCCCGCCTTGCCGGCGTCCGCCGCTTCGGCGGCAACCGCCGGCGCGGACGCAATGCGGGGCGAGGGGAGAAGATTTGCGCGTGGAACCGCTTTGTCGCGCCGACGGTGCCAACCTAACACTCTTCCCCCCTCTCCCCTTGCGGGAGAGGGGCTGGGGGTGAGGGGTATCCGGACGCGTGCACCGGCGGGCGAGCGCGAATTTATGCGCACGGCCTCCGTCGCGCGGACGAGGTGAGGCCCCACGCCCACTCCCGAACTCTCGCCTCG
>DASPSM010000675.1:0-2045 GCA_035623955.1 Planctomycetaceae bacterium | reverse complement strand
GCTCGAACCGCCCGGCGAGTAAGCCGCATTCCACGGATTGTGCGTGGCCCCGAAGCCGCGCGGCTCGGTGATCGGCAGCAAGCCGAACTCGGGCGTGTTCGACTTGCCCACCATGATCAGCCCGGCCCGCTCCATCCGCTGGATGACTTCCGAGGTGTACATCGCGACGTTCGATTTGAAAGCCGCCGACCCGAACGTCTGTCGCACGCCGGCCACCGGCTCGAGATCCTTCACCAGAAAGGGCACGCCGGCGAACGGCCCCGATCCCAGCGGCTGCGACGCCTTTTTGCGCGCCGGCTCGAACGTTCGCGTGATGATCGAATTGAGGGCCGGATCGAGTTTCTCGATCCGCGCGATGGCCGCGTCGACCAGCTCCAGCGGCGAGATCTTCTTTTGCCGCACCAGATCGGCCTGTCCGATCGCGTCGAGCCCGGCCAGCTCGTCCGCGCTCGGCTTGGGCTCGCGGACCATCGCCCGCGCCGGAACGACTTGAACGGCCGCCAGCGTGGCGGCGGCTTGCAGGAAACGTCGGCGATTCAAGGGATGCTGCGGCATGGTGTTTCCTCGTTTCCGACTGAAACAGCTTCCGAGGCCGTCGAACTGCGGCATCACTCGGGCCCGTTGTGCATACAGCGGACGGCGATGCCCAGTGCGATCAGACTGCGGTCGACGGGTTCTTATGATACCCGTGCGCCGACCGCGATTCGAGAAGCTGCGCGAACGCCGACTGCGCTGGGAACAGGGCCTTCGGGAGCGGAACGCCGTGACGGAAACTCGACCGCGAGAGAGCGCTGCTTACCGCGCTGCGTCCACCGGCAGATCTTCCTGGACGACAAAGGAAGTCGCCTCGGTTGCCGGCAGGGAGCCAGGCACGAGGGAGTCCGCATGCGCTTGCCACCAGCAGGCAGCATCGTCCCGGGTCCATTGTCCCGCGACCGAACAGCCCGCCAGCGCCCGTCCTAAGGCTGCGGAGCTCGCATACCGCTCGGCCGGCTCCTTCGCCAGGCATTTGAGCAAAATCGCCTCGACGTCGGCCGGCAGGTCGGACGCGAACCGCGACGGAGGGGGCACGGCGTCGCGCGCGTGGGAGATCATGACCTCCAGCGGATTCTCGGCCACGAACGGGGGATGTCCGACCAACAGGAAGTAACCGACCGCTCCGAGCGAGTAAATATCCGCGCGCACGTCCGATGTCTGCACGTTGAGCGATTGTTCCGGCGCCATGTAGAGCGGCGAGCCGACCACCGTTTCGGCCCGCGAGAGTGCCGGCTGATCGCTCCGCGCGACTCCTTTCACCAGCCCGAAGTCGAGCAGCTTGACGAAATCGTATTCGCCGCCCCGCCGGGCCGCGTAGATGTTGCCCGGTTTGATGTCGCGGTGCATCAAGCCGGCGGCGTGCGCTTCTTCGAGCGCGTCGCAGACCTGCCGCAAGAGATAGACGGCGCGCGCGGGCGGGAGCGGGCCGTGCTTGTGGACCAGCTCTTCGAGCGTCAGCCCCCACAACAGCTCCATGACGTAGTAAAACGTGCCGTCGCCGGCCCGGCCGTAATCGTAAATTTCGACGGTGTGCGGGTGCGAAAGCTCGGCCGTCGCGCGGACCTCGCGCTCGAAGCGGGCGAGCGTCGTGGGGTCGGTGTCGTGCCCCGGGCGAATCCGCTTGAGCGCGCAAGGACGCTTTAAGAGCGTGTGCTCCGCCAGGTAGACCTCGCCCATCCCGCCCCGGCCGATCAGCTGCTTGAGTCGGTAATGGCCGAAGCGATGGGCCCTCGCCGCTTCCTGCTTGAGTCGATCGAGGCGGAAGATCCAATAAAAGAGCGCTCCCCAACAAACGGCTGCGGTCAGCACCATCATCGTGACCATGTTGGCGTTGACGGTTTCTGCAAAGTTGGCCGACCGGCCGCACTCGAAAATCACGACGGCCACGGGCGTCGCCAACAGCAACGTCACGATGCCCAGCGCGCGCGGCCGCGAATCGGCGGCAATCATCGCGTAGACGAAGGCCAGCACGCAGCACCAGGTCATGCTGCTCATCACGTTGAACACGA
>DASPSM010000656.1:0-2437 GCA_035623955.1 Planctomycetaceae bacterium | reverse complement strand
ATTGGCTTTTTCGGAAGGTTGTCGCGCGGGGCGTTGCCGGGTTTGCCCGCCGGCTTATCCGGCGGACTGTTGAATGCTTTCCGCTCGCCAGGAACGCTGGGAATCGCCAGGGCCGGACCGGGGAAGTCCAGAGGCACCTGTTGCGAGTGAGCGTGCAATTCGCGACCCGAGCGGGTCAGAACCCGAACCTCCGTCGCCCAACCGCCGATTTGCTTGCTTACCACAATCTCGCAGTCTCGAGGCCCCGCGCTGGCGATGAAGGGCTGCTTTTCCTCGATCTCTGCGCCGGCAGCTGGGTGCAAACGGGCCGGAACGCCTTGCGGCTCGTATTGGAAGTTTCGCCCCGTCCACGGATCGATCGGCAGCGCGGCAAAATAGGTCGGCACAAGCTCCGCGAGCGCGGCGGGCAGCCGGTGGTGCTCGCGACGGTAGTCGGCGGCTGCCCAAACGAGGAAGTGCAGATGACTCCACGCGGCCTGTTCAGCGGGCCAAGGGGCCTCGGACTCCATTCGTAAGCCATTGGGCGAATCGAGGGGCGGCTCGAGGGTTGTCTGCGCCCATCTCCACGGCCGGACTCCCTTGGCGGACGATGAGAGCAAGGTCGCGTCAACGAATCGGCGATCGTGCAGCTCGCGTTCGGCGAGCTGCGTCTCGTCGAGGGCTCGAGAAAACATCGCGTCCTGGACGCGCTTTAGCCGTAACAATTCCCAGGGCAGGCACCAGCGGACAATTCCCATTTCGGCCACGACGCGATTGTGCACGTTCGGGTTGTTCCCCTTCCAGACGAAGTCGACGAACATCTCCCGCTCGATCCGCCAATCGTGCAAAATCTTCGGCGACACCAGGGGCCTTTCTTCTTGAAAGCGTCGAAAGCGATCGATCGCGCGCTTGATCAATTCGGTCGTTTGCTTGGGGTGCGCGGCCCAGCGGTCCATGCCGTCCAGGGCCAGCTTCCACGTCGGCGAAGTCCAAAAACCCCAGAGGGAGTGATTTAATCTGCGGCCGGATCGCACGAGATCGTCACCGAATCGCGCCAAGGCGACATAGTTCTCAAGCGCCTCGTCCAACTTGCCTTCGGATTCGAGCTTGCGGGCGGAGTCCAACAGCAGGGTCGACAGACTGTTCACCCGTTCGACCAGCGAACCCGTTTTGATAACGATGTCGCCGCGTGTGTCATAAGTGGTCTTCCCCCAGATGCCTTGCAAATCGCCCGGCGGTTGCTGTGCCGCTTTTAAGGCGAGTTGTCGCGCGGCGGTGTTGGCGTCGACCCAATACTTCGTCGCAAAATCGAAGTGCTCCCAGTCGTCGGCGATCGGGCGTTCAGCAGGATTCTTTTCAGTCAACGCTTTCAAAGCGTCGACAAACAACGATGGCTTCAAGGGAGGCTCATCCACGGCCGGCGGGGGCGTACGCAGCTCGATCGGCAAACTGACGGCCGGAATCTCGACGACTCGAAAAACGGCGACACAGCAGAAGACGGCCACCACCGGCACAACGAGGCTCGCTGCAAAGCGGCCCCAGGCGGCCAGCGAATTGCGGTCGACCAGCCAATCCTGGGTCCGCACCCACCCGGCAAACAGAAAGATCAACGGCACCAGACCGATCGTCCACCAGAAGGGAACTTCAAAAAAGATCGTCAGCATCCAGAGGAGCGCGACGCCGATCCAGCCGATGATGCCCAGCACCAGCGAGGTCATCCCGCTGGGGATCACCGAGGACAAGAGGTGGCCGAGGCTGTACACCAACAAGACATAGAAAGCGACAGTTCCGGCCGTCGTCACGAAACCGGGCTCGTCAGCTGTCACAAAACCGCCCGGCGCGAAAGCCGGCACCCTCTGCGCAGTCGCCCAGAGCGTTCTGGGCGTAAATCCCGGCGTGAAGAAGACCTTCAGCAGGAACTGGTCAAGGCCCAACAGACAGAACGTGGCGGCCACAGCCAGCCCGAGCCACGTCACGTGTTTGATCAGCCAGTGGTAGTTCGGAGAGACACCGATGCGTGCCAAGAGTCGATAGGCTCCGTCTCGGCGATCAGACCGTGCGGCAGCGACCCCGAATGGAAGCGGAAAGAGGGGCAGCAACGTTTGCACAAGCCCTCCCCAACCCTCTTGAAACGGGCGTGGCGACTCCTGTCGAAGCATGCCACAGACAAGCAACAGCACAGCGCACAAAGCTGCCATGGTCACGGTCAGCGGGATTGCTTGATGGAATTCTTTCCAAAAGAGGCTGCTTGTGGCCCGCTTCCAAGCAACGCTCGAGCGCACGCTGAGAGTCGAATGGCCCGATTCCGTTCGCGTGCGGATCGAGCGAGTCATGCGCCGCATCGAGGGAATCGCCAGCGTGTCCCGAATCCAATGCCGCACCAGCAGCGCATCGGCAACCGCCACCGCGGCCAGGATTATGCCCACCGGCACAAGCGGCGCTGGGTTCGCGGGCGTCG
>DASPSM010000654.1:0-2824 GCA_035623955.1 Planctomycetaceae bacterium | reverse complement strand
CTTGTTCGTCAGGCAGCGGCCACCGAGCCGTCCGCTCCCGGCGCGTCGCAAGGCGCACATTCGACGAGGTCCCCGTGCGACTCGGCCGCGCGACCGGCCGCATCCTCGGCATACCAGCGCGCGAGAACGCCGTGCCATTCTCCGGGACTCTTCACTGCCACGAATGCTCGTGACACCTCGGCGTGCAGCGGATGCAGCTGCGCGTACTTGATTCCGAACTTTCGCATCAGCGCGCACGAGCGTTGATCGCCATAGGTTTCCCGCGACAGGGCAAAATGCTCGGCCAGCACGTCTCGCTGCTCGAAGAGAGTCGGCCAGCGGACAGGCCGGCCCGCCAGGGCATCACGGACTTGCCCGAAGATCCACGGATTGCCAATCGCCCCGCGGGCGATGCTCAGGCCGTTGACTCCCGTCCGGGCGATCATTTCGAGGCACGCTGTCGCTGAAAACAAATCCCCGCTGCCCAGCACAACGCGTTCGCCGGCCTGTCGCTTGATGTCCGCCAGGATGTCCCAGTCGCTGGGACCGACGTAGCGCTGCGCGACCGTCCGACCGTGAACCGTGATTGCCGCGACCCCCAACTCGAAGGCGCCGGAAAAAATCTCGTCGAAGTGATCCCGGCTCTGCGTGCTGTCATCGATCCCGCGGCGCATTTTCACGGTCACGGGAACCGTCGCCGGCAGAGCCTCGCGGACCCGCGCGACGATCTCAAGCGCCGTCCGCGGCTGACCGAGCAGGAATCCACCGCGGCAGCGGCCGAGCACTTTTTTCACGGGGCAGCCGAAGTTGATGTCGACGACGTCGAATCCCGCATCGACGAGCTTGAGGGCAGCCGGAGCGAATTGTGCCGGGTCGGCTCCCATCAACTGTCCGCCGACAGGATGCTCTTCGTCCGTGACTTTGAGCTGCCGGCGATTGGCTCGGTGTAGCTTCTGATCGAGCACGAAGCGATCGAGAAGCACCTCGCAAAGCGTGTAAGGGGCGCCCAGCCGGCGCGCGATCACGCGCATCGGCCAGTCGCTGTAGCCAGAGAGAGCCGCCTGCACTGCGGGAAATCCAATCTCGATCGGCCCGATTCGCAGTGCCTTAAGGGACGCGCGTCCTGTCGGGCTTTGGCTACGCATAGGCAAGTAGCCTTCGGTCCTCGACCGCCATGGGATACCCGAAGTATTCGTCCTTCGAGTCCTGCAGCACCTTCTTAAGTGCGGTGAGGTCGCGCTCGTGCTGCCTCAACACGGCGAACTGATTCTCCTCGAATGCTGTCATCAGCAGTGGGAATGGGTCTTCTTCGGGCGATCTGCCGGTCCTGGAATAAAATTGGTTCCACTGCCGCTCGGCCCAGCGCCGCCACTGTGATGGCTCAAAATTTCGATACAGGAAATCAAAGTAATTCAAGACAACGTTGCCAGAGTCGCCTGCGTCTAGGGCAAAGCGTGGTGAAAGGTTCGCATCCATGTGAATGTGTGGGAGCGGGTGGGAGAACGGTTTGCCGAGCGCCTGATAGTCAAGATCGAGGCGCAAACAAACCGCTTCGGGGTCAGATTTCCCAAGATAAAAATCCTCGACGCCGACCGACGTCACCAAACCACTAATATTTGCTCCCACCAGCACGTCAGCGCGCCAAAACAGTGCCGCGAAGACGGCAATTTTGGGCTCGATCGCACAAAGGGTTGGTTCCCCATAGGCGAAGCGGTCAACGACCCGCGCAAACCATGCGTGTAGCCCCTCTCCCCCTTCCCGGCGCGCTTCGACCGGACTCAGGCCCCAGGGAAAAACTGTGATCGACCTTCCGTGCGGGCGGATGATTTCCAAGAGTTCGTCGAGACTCTCGGAGAACGACTGACTCTCAGCCATTCGGGTTTCCAGCCAGAAATGCCTGATACCAGTCAAGACCGGGCGGCTCGGCCGTGCCCGCCCGGAAAGGCGAGAGCTCGTCGTAGTTCTTGGCGAAAAACAGCTTCGAGCAGCGGTCCGGGCTCAGATAAAGGGGCTTTTTGAAATCGAGCCACATCAGATGTTTGACGCTGAGCGGCTCAAGCGTCAGGCAATCAAAGTAACGTGCGTACTGCCGTTCGTCGCCGACTCGCAAAGAGGTGGCACACCAAAGTGGTTGGATGTCGATGCCGAGCGTCTCGTGAAGATCGTCGTGCAGCCGCTCGCAATAGGCGTTGTTGTCACCGAACGTGCGGAAACGGAGGCTCGGCAACGCCGGAATGAGGTCATCTCGGAAGTCTAGAGAGATCAGCTCCGGATAGGGCCGATATCGTGCGGGGCGTAGGCCAAGTTCTTCAACGCGCGCAAACACTTCGTGGAATGAGTCGCACGTCATTCCGAGCTCGGCCGCCATCCACTTCGCCGACACGACCCGGCTCCGATGCATGAACCCCTCGATCTGATAACGGGAAACCATTCCCTCCGCGCAGTCCTTTCTCGTGGCCTGTCTTCGCCAAATCTCAAAATCGTCCCGGAGCGCGCCTTGGAACGGCCAGTGTAGTCCGTAGAACTGCTCGACGTACGCGACCGGCACACATTGGCCCGTTCGAAGAAAATCGAGTCGTTCGTGCTCGTCTTTATTCATGACAGTCAACCCTTACGCAGGCTGTTCGCAAGACGCCGATGGGCGCTCAAGATCAGCGATTCCGTCTCTTCCCAGCCGATGCAGCCATCGGTGATCGACACGCCCTCTTTGAGGTCGGCCCGGTTGCCTGTCAACTTTTGAGAGCCGGGGTGAAGATTGCTCTCGAGCATCAGGCCGACGATCGTGCGGTTGCCGGCCGCGCGTTGGCCGACGACGTCATTCCAGGCGACGTGCTGGCGACGAAAG
>DASPSM010000030.1:0-5325 GCA_035623955.1 Planctomycetaceae bacterium | reverse complement strand
GCTCGTGGGGGTCATCCTCGGCGAGCTTTTCGCGAGCCAGGGCGATGTGGGCGACGCAGCCCGGCGGGTCGCGTCGAATCGAATCGTCTCGATTTGAGGTCGATTCTAATTGAGTCGGGAGCGCGGGTCACGAATAAGGGCTCTAACCGCGCTTCGACTCGCGTGAAACATCCACGTTCGGCCTGCACGGCTCCAACAAGCCCAAATTTCGCGCCGTAGAATCAAAATGGGTCCAATTCCATGTACCGACATTGATATTGCCAGGGGTACGAGAATTGCGATAATTCAGGGTGCTCACCCAAAATGTGGCATCCGCGTGGAAGTGGCCCTTTGGCTTGGGGTCGCGCCGACTCAAGCCGTCTAACGCCCAGTTCCCATTTCCTCACAAGTTGATTAACGGACCAGGGATGGTCGCATCCCGCACCTCGCGGACTGTGATTCCATTCCAGTCGGACGAGGCGCCTTGAAATGCGCTGCCCCGACAGTCGGATTCGGGGGCTGCTGCATCCGATTTAGGCCACACAAGGAGTGGTTCCGTGGGAGACGCTCGCGCCGTCCTCGAACGCATCTCAAAATCGCAAAACTTCGACGGCTATCGCCAGGAGCACTGGCATGGCTCGTTCGATGAATATCTCGATATCGTGCGCAAATACCCCAGGGTCACGCGCACGGCCTATCAGCGGCTGTACGACATGATCCTGTCCTACGGCACGACGCCGGTCGAGGGGAGCAAAGACGGGTGGATCCGCTATCGCTTCTTCGACGACCCGGACAACACCGGCGCCGACGCGATCTTCGGCCTCATCCGCCCGCTGATGGAGATCGTTAACGTTTTTAGGAGCGCCGCTCTGAAGTATGGCAGCGAGCGGCGCGTGCTGCTCTTGCACGGGCCGGTCGGCAGCTCCAAGAGCACGATCGCCCGCCTGCTCAAGCGCGGGTTGGAGCGCTACAGCCGCACGGAGGACGGGGCGCTCTTCACCTACGGTTGGAAAAACGACGACGGGTCGATCCTCTGGTGCCCGATGCACGAGGAGCCGCTGAACCTGGTCCCCGAAGAGGCGCGAACCGAGCTCTGCCATTTCCTCAATGAAAAGCGAGACCTGAGCAACGGCGAACACTACGGCATCGAGATCACAGGCGAGCTCTGCCCGCTGTGCCGCTTTACGTTTCGGGACCGGCTCGATCGCGTCGGCGGCGATTGGACCAAAGTCGTCGAACAGATCGTGGTCAAACGGCTCACCTTGTCGGAGCAGGACCGCATCGGCATCGGCACTTTCCAGCCCAAGGACGAAAAGAACCAGGATTCGACCGAGCTCACCGGCGACATCAACTACCGCAAGATCGCCGAGTTCGGCAGCGAAAGCGATCCGCGGGCGTTCAACTTCGACGGCGAATTCAACGTCGCCAACCGGGGCGTGATTGAATTCATCGAAGTCCTCAAGCTGGACGTCGCGTTCTTGTACGACCTCTTGGGCGCTTCCCAGGAGCACAAGATCAAGCCGAAGAAGTTTGCCCAGACCGACATCGACACGGTGATCGTCGGCCACACGAACGAGCCCGAATACCGCAAGCTCCAGTCCAACGAGTTCATGGAGGCGCTGCGGGACCGCACCGTCAAGATCGACATCCCGTACGTGACGAAGCTGACCGACGAGCAGAAGATCTACGAGAAGGACTACAACGCCAAGCGCGTCCGCGGCAAACACATCGCGCCGCACACGCTCGAGATGGCCGCCATGTGGGCCGTCCTCACGCGCCTGGAAGATCCCAAGAACGCCGGACTGACCCTGTTGCAGAAGCTCAAGCTCTACAACGGCAAGACGCTGCCCGGCTTCACCTCCGACAACGTCGCTCAATTGCGGAAAGAGGCCAAGAGCGAAGGCATGCTCGGCATCTCGCCCCGCTACGTGCAGGACAAGATCTCAAACGCCCTCGTGGCAAACGCCGAGTCGACCTGTCTCAACCCCTTTATGGTGCTCAACGAGCTGGAAGAGGGGCTCAAGCACCACTCGCTGATCCACAGCGAGGAGGTCCGCGAGCGTTATCGGCAGCTCATCGGCGTGACCAAAGACGAGTACACCGACATTGTGAAAAACGAAGTCCAGCGAGCGATCGCCGCCGATGAAGAGGCCCTCACACGGCTCTGCTCCAACTACATCGACAACGTGAAGGCCTATACGCAGCGGGAAAAGGTCCGCAACAAGTTCACCGGCCAGCCGGAAGAGCCGGATGAACGTCTGATGCGCTCGATCGAGGAGAAAATCGACATCCCCGACACGCGCAAGGACGACTTCCGCCGCGAGATCATGAACTACATCGGCGCTCTGGCCCTCGACGGCAAGACCTTCAACTACCGCACCAACGAGCGGCTGCAAAAGGCGCTCGAAATGAAGCTCTTCGAGGACCAGAAGGACACGATCAAGCTGACCAGCCTGGTCTCCAACGTCGTCGACGCCGACACCCAGGCCAAGATCGACATCGTCAAGAGCCGGCTGATCCGCAACTATGGCTACAACGAAGAGTCTGCGACCGACGTTTTGCAGTACGTCGCCAGCATCTTCGCCCGTGGTGACACGAAGAACGACTGATGAATGAGTCCAAGGTCAAAAGTCAAAGGTCCAAGGTCGCCCGATTGGGTGCCGCAACTCTTGCCACGACTTTGGACCTTGGACCTTGGACCTTGGACTAACCGATGGCCCGCAGCATCGATCGAGACCTCGGCCGCTTCAAGCAAATCCTCCGGGGGAAGGTTCGCGAAAACCTGCGGAAGTACATCACGCACGGCGAAATGATCGGCCGGACGGGCCGCGAGCTGGTCAGCATTCCCGTCCCCGCAATCGAGATCCCCCACTTCCGCCACGGACAAAAGGGCTCCGGGGGCGTTGCCCAAGGTGATGGCGAAGTTGGCCAGCCTATTGGCAAGGGGCAGGGACAAGACGACGGCGAGGGGCGGGCGGGCGACCAGCCGGCCGGCCACATTCGCGAAGTCGAAATCTCGCTGGAAGAGCTGGCTGACATGCTGGGCGAGGCGCTCGAGCTGCCCCGCATCCAGCCGAAGGGGAAGGACTCGCTCGAGAGCCGCAAGGATCGCTACACGTCGATCCGTCAGTCGGGGCCCGACACGCTAAGGCACTTCAAGCGCACCTTCAAGCGGGCCCTCAAGCGCCAAGTCACGCTCGACGACTACGACTACGAAAAGCCCGTCGTAATCCCCATGCGGGAAGACGAGCGGTTTCGCTCATGGAAAACGATCAACGAGCCGGAATCGAACGCGGCGGTGATCTACATCATGGACGTTTCGGGATCGATGACCGACGACCAGAAGGAAATTGTCCGCATCGAGGCCTTCTGGATCGACACCTGGCTCAAGCGACAGTACGACGGCGTGCAGCGCCGCTACATCGTGCACGACGCGGCCGCCCACGAAGTCGACGAAGACACCTTCTACCGCACGCGCGAGAGCGGCGGCACCCGCATTTCCTCCGCCTACCAGGTCGCCTGGCAGATCATCACCCGCGACTTTCCCCCGGCCGACTGGAACATTTATTGCTTCCAGTTTTCCGACGGAGACAACTGGGGGGAGGACAACGAGAGCTGCCTCAAGACGCTCACAAGCAATCTGTTGCCGGCCAGCAACCTGTTCTGCTACGGGCAGGTCGAAAGTCCCTACGGCTCGGGCGACTACATCCGCGAGCTGCGGAAAGTCGTCGACAAGTTCGAAAACCTGATCCTTTCCGAGATCGACGGCAAAGAAGCAATCTACGATTCGATCAAGGACTTTTTGGGGACCGGCAAGTGAGCGGAGGCGCCCCGGCCTCTGTGCGTGTCTGACATAGGACCAAAGATGACTCAACTCGCCGCACGCGCTTTGCCGGCCGACATCCGGGCCGCGCAGGATGACATCGAAGAGCGTGCGCGCAAGTACGGTCTCGACTTCTTCCCCACGATCTTCGAGGTCGTCGACTATGAAGAGATGAGCATGCTGGCGGCCTTCGGCGGCTTCCCGGTCCGCTATCCGCACTGGCGTTTCGGGGCCGAATACGACGAGTTGACCAAGGGCTACGCCTACGGCCTGCAGAAGATCTACGAGATGGTGATCAACACCGACCCGTGTTACGCCTACCTCCTGCGGGCCAACGCGCTGGGCGATCAGAAGCTGGTGATCGCCCACGTCTACGGGCACTGCGACTTCTTCAAGAACAACGCCTGGTTCTCGCACACCAACCGCCGCATGCTCGACGAGATGGCCAACCATGCGGCTCGCGTCAACCGCTACTGCGACCGCCACGGGCCAGAAACCGTCGAGATATTCATCGATGCCTGCCTGTCGCTGGAAGACCTGATCGATCCCCATGCCCCACACATCAAGCGGATGCCTCCGCCGGTCGACGAGCAGGCGAAGAAAAAAGCGAAGGAAGAGGAATCGCAGTACGACCTGAAGTTTCCCTCCAAGGGATACATGGATTCGTTCATCAATCCGCCCGAAGTCATCGAGCGGCAGTCCAAGGAGCGCCAGCAGAAACAACAGGAGAAAGAAGACAACCGCTCATTCCCCGAAGAGCCGATGCGCGACATTCTCTTGTTTCTGTTGGAGCACGCGCCCCTCAAGGACTGGCAGCGCGACGTGCTGGCCATCGTCCGCGACGAGGCGTATTACTTCGCCCCCCAGGGACAAACCAAGATCATGAACGAGGGCTGGGCCAGCTACTGGCACTCGACCATCATGACCCGCCACGGCTTGACCGATGCCGAGGTCGTCGATTACGCCGACCATCACAGCGGCACGATGGCCACCAGCCCCAACCGCCTCAATCCCTACAAGCTGGGAATCGAGCTGTTCCGCGACATCGAAGAGCGCTGGAACAAGGGCCAGTTTGGCCACGAATACGACGAGTGCGACGACCTCGTCGCCAAGGAGAAGTGGGACAAGAAGCTGGGCCTTGGCCGGGAGAAGATCTTCGACGTCCGGCGGATCCATAACGACATCACATTTATCGACTCCTTCTTAACGCCCGAGTTTTGCGTCAAACACAAGCTCTTCTCCTTCGCGTACAACGAACAGTCGAACTACTACGAGATCGTTTCCCGCGAGTTTCCGCAGATCAAACAACAACTTCTGAACGGACTGACCAATCATGGACGCCCGTTCATCTATGTGGTCGACGGCAATTACCGCAACCGCGGGGAACTGTTTTTGAAACATAAGTATCAGGGGATCGAACTGAAGCTCGACTACGCTCGCGACACGCTGGCAAATTTGCAGCGATTGTGGATGCGGCCCGTGCACGTCGAGACGATCGTCGACGACAAGACCACGATCCTTTC
>DASPSM010000631.1:0-4438 GCA_035623955.1 Planctomycetaceae bacterium | reverse complement strand
GTTCTGTTCAAGGTGCTGGACGCCGCGGCCCGCGGGTGAGCGCTGTGGTGCGGTCGACGAGCGATCAGATTATTCCCAGGTCGTGCAGCGTCGCCGCCGTGCCAACCAGCAGGAAAAACGTGCCGAAAGCGACCAGCAGCCCGCGGATGAACCAGGCTGGCCGCAGCTCCTTCGGCAACAGCAGCGTGTTCACAAACACCGTGTGAAAGCAGCTGAAGGCCAGGGCGAAGTTGTAAATCATTCCGGCCAAGAGCAGGAGCCGCGTTGGCTCGTTCATCGAGAGCATCACCAGACTGAACGCGGACAGCACGGCCAGGGTGCCGAAGTACACATAGCGGATTTGCCCCGGCTCCATCGCGCGGAGCCTCTTGCTGGCAGTCCAGAAGACGTCGACCCAGCGGCGAACGACTCCGTCGGCCGACGCGGCCATCGTCGGAGCGAGCACCAAAAAACCACAAAACAGCGTCATGTACCACACGAAGTGGCCCCAAGCCGGACTGCCCATTGAGGTCGCGACGCGGTCGCGGACCGCCCCGGCGGTGAAACCGGCTGCCACCCATCCGCTCGACAAAACCTGGCCGCGCTTCAAGAACTCGACCGAGAGCATGCTCGGCAGCGCAAGGCCGAAGAAGCAAGCCGGCATCCAGACGGCCGCTTGATCACGGACCACGTGCCGATACCAGCGCTTCCAGCGCGGCAGCGACTCGTCGTTGATGGCGAACACCGTTCCAACGTGCGAAAGCTGGATATTCTGTCCGCCGAAGACGCTGGGGATCGCCCCGACATGGCTTCCCATTCCCCATCCCTGGTCGCGCGTGTAGTTGCTGATCGGCGTATTCGACAGGCCGCCGTTTCCCGAAATGGCAACCAGCGCCGACAGAAACGCGATCATCGCCCAGTCGACGTGCGGCAGCTTTCCGTTCGTCCACAGCGAAACGAAGACATTCTGCACCTCGCTGCCGGGCGGAATGCCATCGTTACTCGCCTTTGTCTGCCCCGGGGCATTGCCGGGGTTAGTCTCCTCGATCGAGTGGATCGGCACGCTGCCAAACTTCAAAAAGCCGCTGGAGATTTCGGCCCAGGTCTGCCAATGCGATTGAAAGATCGCCAGCACGATCAGGAAGCCCATCACCGTAATGATCTTGAACGACATCACGGCTTTGAGCGCGTTATAGATCTTTCCGCCAAACACCAGCGGAATCATCGCGCCCAGAAAAATCACGTACGAAAGCCCCCGGATCAGCTGCTTGTGCGAGATCGCCGCTGTGAAGCCTAAAAGATTCAGCGTGGCGTAGCCGTTCTCGGCATCGGGCATTTGGCCGAGGCAGACGGCCGCCAGCGGCGTCGCCGCATTTGCTGCGAGATACGGAAAGACCGATCCGAAGTCGAGAATCAGGTACACGATCACCCAGAACTGCGGCCCGGGGAGCGTGCGGAACTTTCCAGTAAAGATCGGCTCGCCCGTGTAGAGCGTGTAGCGTGAGATCTCAATGTTGTAGATCACCTGGCCGACGATGCTGAGCGTCGCCAGCCACAGAAGGCTGCCGCCAAACCGCGCGGTGACGACCGGGCCCATCAGCCATTCGCCGCCGCCGATTGCGGCACCGCCGGCAAGCAGACCCGGACCGAGCATCGAGGCCCAATTGCGCCACGTGAATCGCGGCGCGTCGGGCAGTTCCCCGACGTTCCAGCGGGGCATCGCCCTGGAACCGGGATGAGGAGCGTCGAGCGTCTCCGGCGAGGCCGGTTGAGAGGTGTTCATGCGGTGTGTCCGCGGTAGGAGGGTGAAACGGCCCGCGGGGGTGCGTCAAGCGCGCAGTGGTCCCTCCCGTTTTGACATGCCGGGCCGGCAAGGTCAAACGCATCCGGCTCGGAGCCGCATTCTCACGACCCGCGGCAGCGTCTACAATCGTCGGTTTGGCCCCCGCGCGGAGAGAAACTGGCCACGGCAATGAACTGGCTCAATCTGCTGATCTTGATCGTGCTCACAGCCGGCCATACCGAGCTGCTGGTCACGTTCATCAATCGCATCGAGTCCCTTCCTTTCCCCAAGCGCGTCCTGAGGACCCTGCGTTTGGTCGAGGATTTGGTCATTCTCGCTTTCCCGATCGTCGTGGCCATTTGCGTCGGGTTCGGGGGAGCCGGCCTGCTGCGCGGGGGGCGCTGGAGTGACCTGCCGACTGGTTGGATTGTTTACTTTTCACTTTGCGCGGCCGGCTGCGTCGGGCTCGTGATCTCGACGTTACGCTGGTGGGGACTGCGGCCGCCCCTTCTGCAGCTCGCGAATCATTCTCGAACTGTCGATGTCGCGCAGAAACTCGGCTATCAGCCCGTTGGTCGTGGACTCGTGCGCCTTTTCGCCCGTTTGCCGCGGAACGAGATTTTTCAGGTGCAGGTCTCGGACAAGCGCTACGCGCTCCCGCGCGTGCCGGACGCTTGGGGCGAGCTTTCCATCCTGCATCTCACCGATACGCACTTCACGGGCAAGATCGATCGGCCCTATTTTGAAGAAGTCGCGAAGCTTGCCGAAGAGACGCCTGCGGACCTCGTCGTCTTCACGGGCGACTTGCTCGACGATCTCAATCTCTTGCCGTGGTTCGCCGCGTCGATCGGCCGGCTCAAAGCGCGGCTTGGCTGTTACTATGTGCTCGGGAATCATGACTGGTTCTACGGGGCCGATAAAATTCGTGCGGAGTTCGATCGCTGCGGGTGGCATAATGTCGCCGGACGCGCGATCCGGGTCGAGCATCGCGGTCGCACGATCGAAATCGGTGGGACCGAACGTCCCTGGATGGGCCGGCATCCCCAGTTCGCGCCGGCCAACGACGGTTTTCGCATCCTATTGAGCCACACGCCGGACCATTTCGCCTGGGCGCGGCAGCACGGTGTGGACGTGATGCTCGCCGGTCATAACCATGGCGGACAGATTGTGCTGCCGGTGATCGGCCCTGTATTCGGTCCGAGCCGTCACGGGGTGCGCTACTCCGGCGGAGCGTACTGGATCGATCCGACGCTGCTTTATGTCTCGCGCGGCTTGTCGGGGCGGCGGCCACTGCGGTTCAACTGCCCGCCCGAGTTGACGCGTCTGATCTTCACGCCGCCATCGCCCAAGAGCCCGTCGCCAACTGGGATGTCCCAATGGGCCGGCGGCTAACGCTGGTTGTCCCGTCGCTCGCTCTGGGAGGGGCGGAGCGGGTCGTGGCCCGAATGGCCAACCACTGGGCCACCGCGGGCGACTCCGTGACGGTCATCACGCTCTCCGCTGCCACGACCGACACTTATTCTCTTGATTCGCCCGTCACACGCATCTCGCTCGATTTGATGCGCGACTCGCCCGGACCAATTCGGGCGTTGCTCAATAACTGGATCCGCGTGCGAAGGCTGAAAGAGGCCATTCACAGGTCGCAACCCGATACGGTGATCAGCTTCACCGATCGCATGAATGTTGTGACGCTTTTGGCGTGCTGGTCGCTGGGAGTCGACGCCGTCATCTCGGAGCGGATCGACCCTTCTCAGCAGCCGGTGGGGCGCGTCTGGTCGTGGATGCGTCGCCGCGTCTATCCACGGGCGCGCGCCCTCGTCGTGCAGACTCAGGCCGTGCGCCGGCAGATGGAACCGCTGATGCGTGGCCGGCCGATCTACGTCATTCCGAACGCCGTAAAGGCGCCCACGGCGCCCGAGCCCGCGCGCGAGGCGCGGGCCGCCCCACTCGGTTCGCTGCAAGTTGCCGCGATGGGCCGACTGGCGTGGCAAAAGGGATTTGACTTGCTGATCGACGCCTTCTCTCAGGCGACGGATGGTCAGCCGGGCTGGTCGCTGTTCATCATGGGAGAGGGCCCCGAACGGCGACGCCTGGAAGAGCAAATCCACGCGCGGGGACTGGATGGTCGCGTGCGACTGTGTGGCTGGGTCTCCGATCCGACTGCGGCCTTGCGAAACTCCAACGCGTTCGTCCTCTCGTCTCGGTTTGAGGGATTTCCCAACGCACTCTTGGAGGCGATGGCCTTCGGACTGGCGGTGATCAGCACGGATTGCCCCTCTGGCCCCTCCGAGATCATCCGCCACGAGATCGACGGCCTGCTTGTGCCTGCGAGAGACGTCGCTGCACTGGCCGCAGCGATTCGCCGCGTGCTGTCAGACTCCGAATTGCGAACGCGACTGGGAAAAGAGGCAGTCCACGTCGTCGAACGCTTCAGCAGCGACCGCTACTACGCGCGCTGGGAGGCGGTGCTTCGCAAAGAGCCGCCGGAGACGGTTGCCTGACGTTCAGAAATCTCGGCGTTCGATGTAAATGCAGGTGATTGTCAGCACGACCGCCAGGAAAATCATGTTGCTGATGATCGGCGGCCAGATGTTGATCGGCGGCCGTTCGTCGGCATTGAGCTCTTCCCGAGGCGAGCGAGTCGGCTCAAACAATTCAATCGGGTCGCCCACCACG
>DASPSM010000627.1:0-3436 GCA_035623955.1 Planctomycetaceae bacterium | reverse complement strand
GCAAATGCGGAGGCGTTCGACGAGATTCTCAATCGCGATTTTGGATCCAAGTTCGCCGCGACGTTCAAGGAGCTGTATCCGGCCGCCCGGATTAAGAAGTCGGTGACTGAGTTGCTGGGCGACTTTTCGTTCGTCGACTCGACTCGCTTTGTCGCGCGAAATTGGGAACATGCCCGCGTGCCGGCGTATCTCTACAACTTTTCGCATGTCGCCTCCGGCGCCTTGGGGAAGATGCTCGGAGCGCACCATGGGTCGGAAATCGCCTTCGTTTTCGACAACTTGCAGTTGGGCAAGGAACATTCGCCCGCCGACCTGAAGGTCCGCGACGCGATGATCGGCTATTGGATTCAGTTCGCCGCGACGGGCAATCCGAACCGCGAGGGGCTGCCCGAGTGGCCTGCCTACAACGCGGGCGACGATCGCTGCCTCGTCGTCACGGACGAGATTCAAACGACCCAGCACTTCCGCAAAGCCAAGCTTGATCTGATTGACGCGGTGATGGAAGCCTGGCACAACGCCGGTCCGAATCTCGAGCCGACACAGCCCGCGCCGGAAGCGAAACCTCACGCGGCGAGGCCCGACGCTAAGAAGGACAAGCTTCTTGGAGGTGGCGCCATCATCGATAACCGCTGAATTTCTTGCGTTCGAGGAGTGACTCCCCGTCGGCTCTATCAGGACTGGGGGCGGCGAAGCACCGACCCCAGCCACCCTAGAGCCTAAGAAACATTGGTTGGTGGCTGGGGTCGAACCGCCTCGGTTCGCCCCCAGGTCAATGCTGGCCTCGGACGTGGTGCTCAATGAACGCGAGCGCCTGCTCAAACGCAGAGGCTACGAGTTTCGGGGCGCCGTCACCCACGCCGTGGCCAGCGTTTGGAATCGCGATCAGCTTGTGGTCGACGCCGGCCCGCGCCAGCTCTTTATCCATCTCGGTCGATTGCTCGAAAGGCACATCGGTGTCGTTTGTACCGTGAATCAAAATCGTGGGCGGATACTCGCGCGTTACGTTGCGGACCGGGCAATAGGGGGTGAGCGCCGCATCCTGCGTGCGGGGATCGATGCCAGCGACGTTCGTCGTCCAGAGTCCCTGTTGGCGGCAATAGAGATAGAACCGTCCGGGCCCCTTGTCGCCACGGGCCCGGGTCGTCACCGGCGGACCGCTCACGCCTTTCCAGGCCTCCTCTTTCGAGACGAGCGGCTGCTTGCGATAAAACTCGCTCGGCTTGGTGTACCAATCGCCGGCCAGGTCGCCGTAACCCCACAGCGAGACGAGAGCGGCCGGTCGCGGCTTGACGCAGAAGCCAGTCATCAAGGTCAGATAGCCTCCCGCCGAGCCGCCGGCGACCGCAATCCGGCTTGTGTCGACCTGAAACAATTTCGGCCCCTGCTCATAGAGCCACAAGTAGGCGTCTCGCAGGTCCTCGATAATCTGCGGCAATTTCGTCTCCGGCGCAAGACGATAGTCGATCGACGCGATTGCGTACCCGGCCTTAAAGAGTGGCGCGCGGAGCCGCCGATCGACGCCGCGACGATCTCCCATGATGAGCGCTCCGCCGTGAATCCACAGCACGACCGGGCAGACCGCGTTGCCGGCCGGTCGATGCACGTCTGCCTGAATTTCGAGGCTGCCAACGCGCTTGTAGACCAACGTCGTGCGCCGCGGGGCGTCAGAACTTTTTCCTCGCTCTTGCGCGGCGAGGCCGGTGTTCGCGAGAGTCGCTCCGAGAGCGCCGGCCGAGAGCCTGCCGACAAACTCGCGCCGCCCGATGGGTCTGTCCTCGTGTTGCATTTGGTCCTTCCGATTCGTCCTCAATCGCCGGCCGTCACCTCGTCCCAGGACTTAATGCCGATGATCGGCAGCGCGAACCGAAACGCCGGTTCCCAATCAGGCGTGCCGGCGGCGCGGAAGACTTCGTAAATCCGCTTCTTGGCGGCCGGAGTGGCAATTGTGCCCGGCTGGCGCGTCCAAAGTCCAAGATTCAATCCCCCCTCTTGCGCGTTGTCGACGTGTCGATTCAAAATGAAAGCGTCGATTCCCGCGAGGCGCGAGGTCTTCACCCAGGCGTAGCAAAAGCCAGCCGCCTGCACGGCCTGGCCATCCGGCGTGGCGGGCGTATCGAATCCCTGCTCCGAAAGGATCACCCGCCGCGGCCGGCCCTGGCACAACATCTCCGGCCGACGCAAGTAGCGAGTGAGCTGCTCGAGGTTCTTGAACGTGATCTTCGGAGTGTCGACTCGCGGCAATGCCGTTTTGTCACGCCAAGTCCGTGGATCGCGCAAGTTTTCCGGATAAGGATGAAAGGCAACCTGCCAGTCAAAGTCGCCCCGAGCTTTTGACAGGCGATTGAGTTCGTCGAGCAGCGCGCGTCCGGGGCACGCTCGGAGCGGATCGAAGCCGTTTCGTGCGGTCCAATGGTGCTCGAGCGAAATGTAAACACGGGCGTCGGGGGACGATCGACGAACGGCCGCGTGCGCGATCCGCATCGCCTCTAAGTATTCTCGCGCGACCTGCCCCGTCGTTGCCGGGCCGATGTTGTACCACTCGTAATGCGAGTTGAGCTCGTTGCCGACGATATATCCGTCGACGCGACCGTAGCGAGCGTCCCTTCCCGAAAAGCGATCCGCCAGAAACTCGACGCACGCCTCGAAGTACCGGCGGCCTTCCGGATCGGCCACGTTAAAACCGGTGATGCCGTTGGGCGCCTCCCGCGCCGCAGCCGGGCGAACGATGCGGCTGAGCCGAGCGTCGTTCGTGACGGTGGACAACAGAATCAAATAGACCCGCATGCCCGCGCGACTCAGGGGAAGGACAGGAATCGACTCCACCGATCCGCGCGAAAAAAAGAACGTGCGGCCGTCGCTCTGCCAGTGAAAGCTGTCCGCGTGCTCATCAAGATCGATCAGTGACGTGATGCTGACATTGAGCGCCGCGTGCTTGATTCCCAGCGCCAAAGCGTCGTCGACCATCTGGACCTGCAGTCCCTTGAGGCCGGCTCCGAGCGGATCGGCGTTCGCCGACGAGACGAAAACACTCAGGGCAACCAAGAGAAGCAAGGTCATCAAAGAACTTTGAGCGCGCGTCCGCAACACGGGCAGTTCGATTCTTGTTCGTGCCTTATTCATCTAGCAACGTGAATGCTTCAATCTTTGTCCGGTAATTGCGTGGCGCCAATCAGGCGGGATTGCTGCCGGAACTTTTCGCGGCGCGCTCGCGTCCAAGTTGGCAGCGGGCAGGACTGCTGAACCGGGCTCGAACGCACCTTTGGGGCAAAGGACACAGAATGAGCGCGCGCACTTTTCGTTTGGCTGTCGGCGTCTCGGTCTACGTTTTCCTCTTCGCTGGCCTGCCCGATTTGGCGTCGGCCCAGTTTCTGGTCCCAAACAGGGAAACGGGTGAGCCGATTCGTCGGCCCATTCGCCCCCCCATTCATCGCATCCC
>DASPSM010000621.1:0-13264 GCA_035623955.1 Planctomycetaceae bacterium | reverse complement strand
GGCGAAAGACCAGCGCTGAAAAAACGCGACGTTGGTGACCAACGTGATCAGCCGGATCAGAACGACCGCCGCGATCGAGGCGGTGGCCCCGAGCGCCACCGCGACGGCGCACTGACCCACAACGCGACGATCGATAATCGACGTCTCAACCGGAACCTGTTCTGCCTCACTCACCAGGCCGAGCGACGGCGAGATCTCCAAGCCACCTGTCGCCGCGGAATGCGCGTTATCTTGCCTGTTCATCCGTGAACTCAATTCCAATCAAGAGGCGTCTTCGTCGGTTGGTGAAAGAGTGGAATCAGCGGAATGCGGAACCCAGCGAGCGAGAGCAAACGCGCGTGCGCGGGTCTGAAAATTACGAAATGAGAGGTGGATAGTCCGCTTGAGTAGTCGACGGCGGACGCAGACAGGAGGGCAGGACATTTACCATTTCGACGGGCTGTTTGTCGACCCGAATCGGATTCACGCACCGCCGCCGAACCACGCTCACGGCCGCGTTTCTAAGCAAGTCGGCGGAGTGGACAGAGGGCCAGGGAAAACAGCGCATGCAGGATTCCGTGCAGCGGGACGCGCTGGGCACGGGGCTCTCGCTTACACCGAAACCGGCAATAATTGCCGCTGCACGCCTGGCCCAGGGTTAGACGCGCTGGCCACTCGCGGGCGTGAGCAGTGAGACAGCCGCACTCAAGCCGGCCCAGTGCTCCAGGTCGGCTGCGGTTGGCCCGACGCCAGGCATCGCGTCGTTCTCCACTGCGTCGAAATCGGCAGCAGCCCGACTCACTGCCGGGCAGCGGGCGGAGACAACATTTGCCGAACCGCTCGCCTGGCTCGCGATCGTTTCGATAAACTGCCCGGCGAACTCGAAGCAGTCATCGAGAGGACGACTTCTCAGCAGCGAGACCAAGAACCGTACCGGTTGCTGTTCAATTTCAATAAACAAATTGTCCGACTGGGGCGGTTGCGTGTGGAGCAGGCGAATCCCCCCGACCGACATGCCGCTCGAGAGCGCGACGAACGGCTGACCGAGCGGGCGAAGCTTCGTATCAAGTGGCAACACGATCACATTCGTGATCAGCGAATAGCGGCGGTACCGGCGCCTCTCAAGACCTCCTTGCTGATGCCAAGACTCTTCCTTCGCCAACTGTTGCAGTTCGACAGGGGGTTGCGGGAGCGCCAGCCGATCGATTGATCGACCCAACTCGAGGATGACATCTTGATGCTGGGGATGCGGCGGCATGGTAGTTCGGATTATGCGTCTTAACGGAGTCTTTGGCGCGGCGGGGCGTTCAAATCAACTCTAGGCCGCACGAATCCGCACACGAGCGCCCGTTTCCTTTCGACGACTTTGGCATCGCGTTGCTTTTCCGCAGCGCTTCGGCCTAACCGGCTCGCACAAAAAATTTCCAACCCGCGGGAGATTCCGTGAGAGCCGCCGCAGAAATTACTCGCTACCGAAAATCCGGCGTCCGTGGCTATTATGCCGTAGAACCTTAAGGCGGCGGCCGCCTGGATTTACGTCACGGGCGTCTGTCCCGCCGGACCACCTCGACCGTAACTCCTTTCTGATTGGCCGTTTGGCTCCGTATCGAAACTGCGACGCGAGGAACTCCATGCAACGCGGACGAATTTGTCGGCCCTTGGCCGCTGGCGTTTGTTGTCTCCTGTTGACGGCCGCTCTGTGCAGCGCCGGCGAAAACGGACAGGGGAGCGGGGTCGATCGCACGACGTTCGATCTGTCCGTCAAGCCGGGCGACAACTTTTTCCTGTACGTCAACGGCAACTGGATCAAGCACAATCCGATTCCGCCGGAATACAGCCGTTGGGGCGCCTTTCCCAAGCTGCGCGACGACAACCTGGCCGCCCTGCACGAGATCCTTGAAGGATTGATTAAGACCGATCACCCGCTCGATGCCGACGGCCGCAAGCTGCGGGACTTCTACCGGACGGCGATGGATGAGGCAAAACTCGAAGCAGCGGGAGCCAAGCCGCTGTCCAGCGCGCTGGATGAAATCGCGAAAGTTACGAAGCCCCAGGAACTGATTGCCGAGGCGGCGCGGTTGCATCTCTCCGGTGCTCCTGCGCTCTTCCGGATATTGGTCCGGCAGGACGATAAGCAAAGCAGTCGATATGCGGTCTATATTTATCAGGGCGGCCAGGGGCTCCCCGAGCGCGACTATTACCTGGGGACGGGGAGCGATTCCAAGCGCATCCGCGACGAATACCGCAAGCACGTCGCCAAGATGCTCGAGCTGCTTGGGGATTCTTCGACGGCGGCGGCCGCTGCGGCCGACGCCGTGCTGCGGATCGAGACCAAACTGGCGGAAGCTTCGCGCACGCCGGTGCAGCTCCGCGATCGCGAAAAACAATACAACAAGCTCACCGCCGCCAGGCTCTCCGCGCTGACGCCAAAGCTCGACTGGACTCTCTATTTCAAAACCGCCGCGATTGCCGAGCCTGCTGACGTCATCGTGGGGCAACCCGAATTCCTGACGCGGCTTAACGAGCTGCTCGGTTCCGTCCCCGCGGCCGATTGGCGGACCTATTTGCGGTGGCACGTGGTCCACGCCATGGCCCCCTATTTGAGCTCGAAGTTTGAGAACGAGGATTTTCGATTCGAGAGCGGCGTGCTCCGCGGCATCAAGCAAATGCAGCCGCGCTGGAAGCGAGCCGTCACCGCGATCGACACGATGATGGGCGAAGCTCTGGGGCGATTGTACGTCGAAAAGTATTTCAAGCCGGCCGCCAAAGAGCGGATGGACGAGCTGGTGAAGAATCTGATTTCCGCCTACCGCGAGCGCTTGCAGTCGCGCGACTGGATGGGGCCACAGACCAAACAACACGCATTGGAAAAACTGGCGGCCATCACTCCGAAAATTGGCTATCCCGACAAGTGGCGCGACTACTCGGCTTTGGAGATTACCGGCGACTCGTACGCCGAAAATGTGATGCGGGCCGAGGCGTTCGAAGTCCGCCGTCGCCTGTCACAGCTTGGCAAACCGGTCGACCGCGGCGAGTGGACCATGACGCCGCCGACGGTCAACGCCTATTACAATCCGCTCTTGAACGAGATCGTCTTCCCGGCCGGGATTTTGCAGTCTCCGTTCTTCAATGCCACTGCCGACGACGCGGTGAACTACGGGGCCATCGGAGCGGTGATCGGTCACGAAATTACTCACGGCTTCGACGATCAGGGGAGCCGTTACGATCAAGATGGGAATATGCGGAACTGGTGGACATCTGAGGATCGCGCGCGTTTCAACGCCAAGACCGACAAGCTGGTCAAGCAATACGACGCCCAGGTGCCGCTCGAAAACTTGCACGTCAACGGCCGGCTGACGCTCGGCGAAAACCTGGCCGACCTGGGGGGCGTGGCGATCGCCTACGCCGCCTATCAGAAGTCGCTGCACGGCCAAGCGCCGCCGGTGATCGACGGATTCACCGGACCGCAGCGATTTTTTATCGGCTTCGCGCAGGTCTGGCGCGGCACGTCCCGCGATGCCGAGCAGCGTTTGCGCCTGCGAACCGATCCCCACTCGCCGCCGGGGGTCCGTGCGACCGTTCCCGTCTCCAACATCCAGGCCTTCTATGACGCCTTCGGCGTCAAGCCCGGGGATGCGATGTACCGGGAGCCGCAGGACCGCGTCGAGGTGTGGTGACACATTGGATTGTTTGGCGCCGGCTCAATATTGGCGCACCAGGCCGACGACCACGCCGAGCACTTTGACATTGTCGGAGTAAATCGGCTTCATGGCGCCGTTCGCCGGTTCGAGGCGGATTTGATCCTTCTCGCGGTAGAACCGCTTGAGGGTCGTCTGGTTGTTGTCGACGAGTGCGACGACAATTTCTCCCTCCGCACAGCTGTCCTGCGGGCGGACCACGACGTAATCGCCGCTGGCAATTTGCTCCTCGACCAAAGAGTCCCCCATCACTTGCAGGCAGTAGTGGTCGCCGAGCTGGAAGAGGCGGGTGAAATCGACCCGTTCGGACCTTTCGATCAACAGCATCGGGTTACCGGCTGAAATCCGACCCGCCAGCCGTATGCTCGTTTGCGCTGGAAGAGGTTCCGATAGCTGAATCGCCCGCGACCGGCGCGATTCCCGCGTGATAAAACCCTTTCGTTGCAGGGCCTTGAGGTGCGCGGCCACACCGCTGGGCGAACGAATTCCGAACTGTTTTCCAATCTCTTGGATCGTGGGCGCAAAGCCACGGTTGCGGATCTGGTCCTTCAAGAACTCGTAAATCTGCTCTTGGCGACTGGTGAGCGGGGGCCGGGTTGCAAGCATGATTGTCAAATTGCGAGGTGCGTTCTCGCGTCAAGCCGACTCAGGAACCCGCTCTAGCAGACCGGCCTGCTCGATCGCGTTGACACGGGATGCTGTTTTTCCCAAGCGTCTCAACTGGCGCAGGGAAAGAGCGTGGAGAAGGATCGAGTTGGGAACGGCGAAGGCTGGAATCATCACAGTTGGAAATGTGCCGATCTGGGCGTTCGGGTGATCCAGAGCCAACAACTGAAATCGCCCGGGGAAGGTCATCATTCCCATGGCAATCGCGACGGCAAGGTCGGCGAGCCCGAGCATGTTCCACCAAACACCGGCGTTCCTTCCGATCGGCCTTCCGGACGAGACCCAAAGCGCCGTCGGCAACGCCAGGAGGCCGACCGCAACGTCGCCGATGCCAGCCGGGATCGCGAAGGCCCCCGGCATCCGGCCCTGGGCCCAATCGACGAGGAAGACTGCGCCTAACACGCGATAAACCTGCAGGCCGATCAACCAGGACGGGGGCGTCGCGTCCAATAGCGCGCCGATTCGCTTCGAGTTGCACAATAAGCCAGTTCCAAGAATGACGGGCAAGAAGATGGCAAGCGGCAACGCCGGTACAATGCGGGTGGTGCCCGGCATTGGCCCAAATGTTCCGTGAACGGCTAGGCCCCAGATCAGGGCGATCCAAAGGGCCAGCGGCAGGCCAAGAGCGAGCCACATCGTAGCGCGTTCGGCGGCCGGAAAGTCCGCGCGGGCCAAACCGCGCCACAGCCCGAACAAGAGGATTCCGTTGCAAAGAACGATCAGCGAAACACCGATCGGGATGCCCCCCGGCGAAAAATCGGGGAACTGGGCGGACACCGCGATCCAAACGATGGTCAACATCGTGGCCAGCAGAAACCGCAGAGACGCTCGCAGATTCAACTGCGAAATTGTGATTGCCATCCGGTTTTCACCCGCCGCCGTTCACCTATTAACTTCCAAAATGGTAGTTACTATGATGATAATAGTCAACGACCTGAGGGCCGGCGCACGCCGGATCCGCGGCGCGCAATGTGGGAACCGGTTCGCGTCCCGGTGGAACGATTCACTATGAGGCAAAAGGCTGGAATGACGGAATCGCGATACGATTTGCACTGCCCGGTCGCCCGGACGCTTGAGATCATCGGCGAGCGATGGACGATCCTGATTTTGCGCGATCTATTTCGTGACGGATCGTGCCGGTTCCACGATCTGCAAGACTCGCTGAAGGGCCTCAGCCCGAACACGCTGTCGGCGCGGCTCAAGGGGCTCGAAGAACACGGTATTATCGGTCGACGACTCTACGAGGAGCACCCCCCCAGAGCTGAGTACTTCTTGACCGAAAAAGGCCGTTCGCTTGGACCAATCTTGAAGGCCCTCCTCGACTGGGGACAGAAGTACTCAAAGTAATCAGTGACGCCCTTTGGTTCGAGCGTTGCTGCGCCAAAGCCGAAGCCTGAGCCTCTAACAACGGTGGACTCATGCCCAAGCCGCACTGGAGCGGCGTTTTTCCCGCCGCACCGACACAGTTTCGTGAGGACCAGTCGCTCGACGTCGCCGCCACCGCGCGCCATTGGGCAGTCCTGATCGAGGCGGGCATCGACGGGTTGATCGTCGGCGGGTCGCTTGGCGAAAGCCAGACCCTCGATCCCAGCGAGAAGCGGGCCCTCGTCGCCGAGGCCGTGAAGTGTGCCGCGGGACGGCTGCCGGTGCTCGGCGGCGTCGCCGAAATGAGCACCGCCGCCGCCTGCCAGTATGCGCGAGACTGCGAGAAGCTCGGCGTCAGCGGGTTCATGGTCATGCCGGCCATGGTCTACAAGGCCGACGAGCGCGAAGCCGCCCAGCATTTCCGGAAAGTTGCCGCGGCAACCAGCTTGCCCTGGATGCTCTACAACAATCCGGTCGCATATCCAGTCGACGTCACGCCGTCGATATTCGCTGAGCTGGCCGATATCTCGAACCTCGTGGCGATCAAGGAAAGCTCAGCCAACACGCGGCGGATTACGGAATTGCGGATCGCCCTCGGCGATCGGTATGCCTTATTTGTCGGGGTCGACGACCTGATTTTGGAATCGGCGATTCTTGGAATTGACGGCTGGGTCGCCGGTTCGGGCGTCGCCGTCCCCAAGGAGAACCAATACTTCTGGGAATTGACGCGGCGCGGACGTTGGGACGAGGCCCGCCAAATTTATCGATGGTTTTACCCGCTGCTGAAGCTCGATTCGCACAATAAGTTCGTGCAGTTCATCAAGCTTGCCGTTCAGGAGGCCGGGCTCGGCCGAGAATGGGTCCGCAGTCCGCGGATGCCGCTTTGTGGTCCCGAGCGCGAGGCAGTCCTTGCGATCATACGTTCTGCATTGGCCAATCGACCCGAGTTGCCGACGGCGTGATGATGCAACGAATTGCGGTCATCGATTCCCACACCGGCGGCGAGCCAACTCGCGTGGTGATCGCCGGCGCCCCGGACTTAGGAAACGGATCGTTGGTCGAACGGCGAGACCGGTTTCGACTCCACCACGACGCATTCCGCCGAGCCGTCATCTGTGAGCCGCGCGGCTCCGACGTGCTTGTGGGGGCGGTTCTGTGCCAGCCGTCCGACCCCGCGTGCGTCACCGGCGTCGTCTTTTTCAACAACGTCGGCTACCTCGGGATGTGCGGGCACGGCACGATCGGCGTGGCCGTCACGCTGGGCCACCTTGGCCGGATCAAGGCGGGCCGCCATGTTTTCGAGACCCCCGTCGGCCGGATCCCGCTTGAATACGACGGGGCAAATACCGTCTCGCTCGAAAACGTCGCCAGCTATCGACTGCACCAGGATGTCACGGTCGAGGTGCCAGGCATCGGCAACGTGACCGGCGACGTCGCATGGGGAGGCAACTGGTTCTTTCTGGTTCGCAATCACGGCGAGCGGCTCGATTCGGCTCAAGTTGCGCGACTCACCGACGTCACTCTGCGGATTCGGGCGGCTCTTCGCGCGAACAATATCACCGGCGCAAACGGCGCGGAGATCGATCACGTCGAACTCTTCGGGACACCGATTGACGAGCGTAACCAGAGTCGCAATTTTGTCCTGTGCCCGGGAGGCGCGTACGATCGCTCGCCTTGCGGCACGGGCACCTGCGCCAAAGTCGCGTGCCTCGCGGCCGACGGACTTCTCGAACCCGGGGAAATCTGGCGACAGGAGAGCATCTTGGGAAGCGTCTTCGCGGCCTCTTACCGGACGCAGGGGAATCAAATTATTCCGAAGATTTCCGGTCAGGCATTCGTTACGGCCGAGGCGACCCTGCTCGTGGACGACGCCGATCCGCTGGCCTGGGGTTGCGGGTCGTGACCTCGGCTCAACCGATCAGCTCAGCGCGATCGGGTCGCGTGGTCGTGGTTGGCGCGGGCGTGATTGGCGCGTCGTGCGCTTATTATCTCCGGCAATCCGGACTCGCCGTTACGCTGATCGACTCGGGTCAGTTCGGCCGCGGCTGCTCGCACGGAAACTGCGGCTTTGTGTCTCCCAGCCACGTGCTGCCTCTGGCCGGCCCAGGCGCGATTGGTTCGACTCTCAAAACGCTGTTCAAAAGAAACTCGCCCCTCAAAGTTCGCTGGCGCCTCGATCCAGCGATGTGGAGCTGGTTCTGGCAGTTTGCCCGCCGATGCAACAAGCGCGACGCGATTGCCGCCGGTCATGCGATCCAGCAACTCCTTGTCTCATCGCGGACTCTCTACGACGAGCTGTTTCAGGCCACGCTGACGGATGTGGAGTGGGATCCGGCGGGGCTCTTGTTCGTCTGCCTCACCGGGCCCGCGATGGATCACTACGCGCACACCAATCGACTGCTGCAGGATGAGTTCGGCGTGGGCGCGACGCGATTTGAAGGCCAATCGCTCGAGGAGCTTGAGCCCTCGCTGAAATCGTCGGTTGCCGGCGCCTGGCGCTACGCGACCGACGGGCAGCTTCGTCCGGACAAACTGATGTCAGCCTGGCGACGCCGGCTTGACTCGATCGGTGTGGAGATCCGCGAGAATTGTGCCCTGAGAGATTTAGTAGCGGAGCGCCGCGTGGCCCGCCGAATTCTCACCGATCGAGGGGAAATCGACGCCGACCAGGTCGTCATCGCCACGGGAGCCTGGACGCCGCGACTACACAAGATATTGCGGTGCCCCATTCCGATCCAACCGGGCAAGGGTTATTCGCTGACCATGTCACGTCCGCAGCTTTGCCCGCGCAGCTCGCTGATCTTCGAAGAGCATCGCGTGGCGATTTCGCCCATGCAAAGCGGATTTCGGATCGGTTCGACGATGGAGTTTGCGGGCTACGACTCGAGGATGAACGGCGATCGTCTGCGACTGCTCCGAGAAAGCGCGGCACTCTATTTGAAGGAACCTCTGCAGGGTCCGACGCTCGAAGAATGGTGGGGTTGGCGGCCGATGACACCCGATGGCCTGCCTTTCATCGGCCGTCTGCAGGCATTCGACAACGTCTACCTGGCGGCTGGTCACAGCATGCTGGGAGTGTCCATGGCGCCGGCAACCGGGAAGCTGCTAGCCGAACTCATCTCTGGCTGCGCGCCTCACATCGACCCGGCACCCTACGCGGTGTCACGGGGCAGATGAACCGGCCATGCGTGATCGACGCAAATCCCGCGTCCCGGCCGCCCAGCCCAGTCAATCAGGCGGCCGGGAGCGGAATGCTCGAATTGGCTTGCGCCTAGTAGCGCAAGATCCAGTTGAAGTTGATCCGGTCGGCCATGAGATCCCGATTGGCCGTCAGCGGAAATTCAAAGGCGATGCCGATTTCCTGGTTGATTGACGGGGACCATTTCAGGCCGACTGCGTTCGTCACGACGTTGTGGCCGGCGACTCCTTTTTCGCCCAGGTTCAGCAGGTCGAGGCCGTCGATCGGGACGTCGTTGTCGCCCGATCGCAGCCAGTGATACCAGTTGACCTCGTAAAGGCCGTACAGGCCCCACGACGTCAGCTTGCGGTCGATGTGGTTGGACCAGTACCAGCTGTCGGTCTGATCGTTCGGATCGCTGGCCAGCCGGAATCCGCTCGCGCTGATCCAGTGCCAATACTGGCCGATTTGCACGCCGCCGGTCGCAAACAGATCGAACTCGCCGTCGCCGTTCCCCTGGAGGGCCGCCGGCGTGCCGGTGGGGATTTGAAACGTCGCCCCGACGCTCAGGATCTGCTGGGCAGCCGCATCTTTGTAGAGATTGTATTTCAAGCCGGCCGAGAGGTTGGCCCAGCCGTCACCCTCGACGCCGTTCTCGGAAACGATGTAACCGTCCTTCGTCGCGATAATCGACAGCCGGTCGGTGAGCGCGACGCGCAACTGCAGGGCGTACAACTGAATGTTGTTGCCGCCCACGGAACTGGGGAGTTGATGATTCAGGAAGATGAACTTGGCTTCGGTCAACGTCCGCGGATCCTCGAAGAAGACCGGATTCGAGATCGGGCTGATGAAGTCACCGAAGGAGGCATCGCTCGGCGCGATCAGGCCGCACAACCGCGGTTTCTCGGCCGGATCCGGCGGACAGACCGAGTTGTCGGCCGCATACGATTGCGTCAGCATCGGGGGCACCTGGCCGGCCTCCGGAGTTTGCGGCGTCGCCGGCGGATCGGTCGCCAGAACCACGGGAGCAATCGTGGCTTCTTCGTTCGAAGCGTCGCCGGCGTACGCCGCGCGGTCGAAAATGGGAAATCCCAAAGCAAACAAACAGGCGGCGGCACAGACGGCCGTCGAACCGGTGAGATGGGGTTGGCTTCCAGGTTTCCGCATTGACTCTCCTCCGTGATTTTCGATCGCAGGCCCGTAAGCTGTTTTGCCACAGCGCCGAGTCCGTCACTTCCCAGGACTTCACTCAGTCCCTGAGTGCACACGGCAAATCGCGAGGCTTGGCCGCAACTGGCGGTGGAAGCCTCAAACGCGCTGCGTGAGTTGCGACTAGGGCATCCGTTGCGTTCGGTCCACTCGATCGGTTCGAGATTACGAGCGCGTTAAATCTCGCGAAGGTCGGCCGCAGCAACAGCACAGTCGTTACGACCCTCCTTGTTCCGCGTGGCGAGTGGCTCTTGCGGCCCGCAGTCGAAGCCCGCCCGCGGGAAGGACCAAAGCACGCCGCGCTCCTATTCCGCGCGCGAAAAACCGAGAGCATCACGGGGCGCAACTCGCGGCGGCCAGAGGCGCTTTGCCGCAATCCGTCGAAGGGCCAACAGAGGGCAACGCGCGCATTCGGGCCGACACGGCGAGTCGAATTCTGCGCCTCGATTGCCCGAAAGCTGGGACCGTGGTCGCGGCCGCGACCGGGCCAAACTGGCACGCCCTGTTTTTTCCGCACGGCGTAAATTACGCATGGCACGAGACGCGTCAGCGCGGGTTGGGCAGGCGATTCGGCCTGTTCCTGTGGGCGTCTGACGACGGCGAGCGGGCACTCTGCTCGTCCGGTGTCCATGGGGATGCGGCTTGCGAAGGCAAAGCTCACCGGCGCCGAAAATCGTTACCTGGCGGAATGCCGGCCAGTAAGATGGCGGAATGTCGCAGGCGAGTCCGCCAGTCCCCGAGGCGCGACGTTGCGCAAAATGTCGTGCTGAGTTGCCGGCCGAAGCTCCAGCCGGGCTTTGCCCGCGCTGTTTTGCCCAGGAAGAAACGCGAGCGGACAAGGCTCATACGCCCGGCATCGCGAACGATCCCACGCTCGCGCCGCGCGCAACGGAGCCCTACGCAGCGGGAGCCACGCCTCGCTATTTTGGCGACTACGAAATCCTCGAGGAGGTGGCCCGCGGCGGTATGGGGGTCGTCTACAAAGCACGCCAGGTCAGCCTCGATCGCATCGTCGCGCTGAAAACGATCCTCTCGGGCCAGTTCGCATCCGAAGCCGACGTCGAGCGGTTCTATTCAGAGGCCCGGGCAGCCGCCAATTTGCAGCATGCAAATATCGTCGCCATCCACGAGTTTGGCCAGCACAACGGACAGCATTATTTCTCGATGGATTTCGTCGAGGGCCGGAGCCTTGCCTCGCTCGTTGAAAACGGGCCGCTGCCGATCCCGCAGGCGGTCAAGTATCTGAAGTCGATCGCCGAGGCGGTCCAATACGCGCACCAGCACGGGATCTTGCACCGCGATCTCAAGCCCTCCAATGTCCTGATCGACTCATTCGACGAGCCGCAGGTCACCGACTTCGGACTCGCCAAGCGAATCGGCGCTCGCGACGTCGGCCCTGCTCGCCGAGCTGGAACCGGCGCCGAATCGTCGCTGACCGCCGTCGGCGAGGTGCTCGGCACGCCGAGCTACATGCCCCCCGAGCAGATCGACGCCGATCCTGCTCAACTCGGCCCGGCAAGCGATGTCTACTCCCTCGGAGCGATTCTGTACGAGCTGCTGACCGGTCGGCCCCCTTTCCGCGGCAAGTCGCCCCGTGACACTCTGCTGGCCGTATTGCAATTTCCGCCAGTCTCTCTCCGGCGATTCAATCGCGACGTGCCGCGCGCGCTGGAGCGCATCTGCCTGAAATGCCTGCAAAAGGATCCGAAGCGAAGGTATCACTCGGCCGCGGCTTTGGCCGACGATCTCGAACGCTTCCTGCTCGGCGAGCAGACCTGCGCGGCGGCCGACGTCAAGGCGCTCGCGCCTCGAATTCTGCTCGGCTCTCTGCTGGCTTGTTTTCTTTTCTGCTGCGGCGGGCCGCTCCTCATTCTCGAATGGTTTCCGCAGAAACTGGGATATGGAGAGCGGCTCTCCGTCGGTCTTAGCAACGCCTACGAGCAAATTCGCTCATCGGTCGACAGCAGGCTTCAATTGCGTCAGCTGGCGCAGTCGTGGCGTCCGCCGCCCGACAGTGCGCGTGGCGGACTCTTTCCGGAAAGCGTCGGGTCCTTCACGCTTTCCAGCAGCGACGAAAATACGGCGATTCCGGAATTCCGAATTGAGCTTCCCGGCTCGCGCGCGACTTACAAGTCAGGACCGGCGACGATCGAGTTCTTCGTCTACCGAGCGACGCCTTCCCAGTGGAACGACATTGTGACACGCGTCGATGCCGCATTTAACGACGAAAAGATCAAGGTCACGGGGGATAAGGTCACGCATTACTCTTACAGATTTGGCGGTCGAATGCACAGTGGAATGTTCGTGCGGGCTGCGGACCGGCTGCTGCTGGCCCGTACGACCGACGACGCTAACCCCGACGAGTTCCTGAGAGCCTATCTGACCGCGACCGCCCCGACCGGTCCTTCAATGTCGTTGGCCGCCAAAGACGAGGCCCAAGAGAGTGACGAGGAGTCGCGGATCCCACCTCAAACACATTCCACGGCGCGAACTGTCACCACATACGTCGTCTGCGCCGCGGCCGTCGTCGTCATCGCCGCGGGCTGTTGGAGGGTTTACGCCAAGGCCGGGCTTCCGGGGTGGGGCTGCTTGATTCCGATCTACAACCTGGTGCTCTTGATGCGACTGGGTGGCAAGCCCGGCTGGTGGGCCATCTGGCTCTTTGTGCCGCTACTGAATTTCGTGATCTATACGATCGTCACCTTCGAGGTCGCGAAAAACTTCGGCAAGGGCGTCGCTTATACGCTCGGCTTGCTGCTGTGCCCGCCGCTATTCTACGCCATCCTCGGTCTGGGCCAGGCACGCTATAACGCGACTTTGCTGCGGCTGCGCCAGCAAGCAGCGGTTGTCTAACCGGTCTCGATCCGTTCGATCCTCGGAGAAGTTGTTCCCACGATGTCCACTGCGACGAGCCGGGAAGCGACTTTTCACGCTTTGCTGACCGCGATCGCGTCGCTGGTGTGTTTCGTGGTGTCCGAGGCGCTGTATCTGGAGCACACCAGCCTGGCCGTCTGGACGACGTTCTTGGTGATGGCGCAGTACACCTTTACGAGCTTTCAAAAAGGGGTCGAGCGGGTGGTGGGACGTGGCGTCGGCATCATCTGCGGCCTGGTTTTGGCCACCTGGTTTAACGATGTGCCGCTGGTGGCCCTGGGGCTGATCGGCGTCT
>DASPSM010000612.1:0-7073 GCA_035623955.1 Planctomycetaceae bacterium | reverse complement strand
GCGAAGTTGGCCGGCCATCCGGTGCATAGTTCTTCCCGGAGTCGCCCGGCCGCGAAGGCGCGCTTCGCGCTGCGGAAGTGGGCGGACCGCAGCGCTCGGACGCCTCCGGACCGGGGACACCGAATAGATCCGGGACCGAATCCGTTAGTGGGGAGGACCAGGTTGCGCGTCTTCAGACGGCGGATCCAAGGGTACCGCTACGGGTGGCGGAGAAGCCTCCTCCGACTCCTCTATTTCGAATTGCGGCTGCGGCCGAAATCCCCAGTTGCCCGGCCTGCGGACGAAATCCGACTCAGGGCCGAACGAACCGGGGAAGCCAAGCCCCTCCGCCTCATTGACGATGGTCTTTAGCCGCAGGCTGATGATCTCGTCTTTGGCTTTCTTGCGCTTCTCGATCTGATCGCGCAGCTTCTTGACCCGCGCCTCGACTTCGGAGACTTGTTTCTCGCGCCATTCCATGTCGCGCTGGAACGACTTTTCAAGCAGTTTCGAGACTTCTACCGCGGCCGTCTTCTTTTCCGCGTCGGTTTTCGCTGTCCTCAGTTTTTCAACTGCCTGATGCAGCGCCTCGATTTCTTCCCTTTCCGCCCGCCGGTTCCCTCGCCGCCCGCCGAACCTTCCACGGCCAAAGCTCATTCCCATTCCGCCCATTCCCATCCCGCCGTGCGGGCCACCGAAGCCGCCGATGTGCGGCGGCTCAGGGGCATCAGGAGCGTCGGGGGCTTCTCCTGGGATGGGGGCCTTTTGGGCCGGAGTCGGCTCGTTCGACTTGTCCGGCTGCTGCGCCCAGGCGATTGTGAGGAGGGACCCGCCACCGATCACGATCACAAAAAGCGCGCGTCGAGCCAGTTTATTCATCGTTCTTTCCTTTCAAGCGTGGGCTGTTGGAGCGAAGGAGCCTCGGTCGCCGGATTGGGCGCCTGAGACCCGAGTGATTCTTCTTCCATCCTTGAGAGGTCCGATTGCAGCTCGGAGACCTCGGATTGCCAAAGAGGGCTGTCGCCGCTGGGGCCGAGTGTCATGGCCGTCCGCGTTTCCGATTCAATCGCCTTGAGTCGACTGTCGACCTCCTCCATGTCCGCCGCGAAAGTGTCACGTGCCGTCGCAAAGGTGTCGGAAGGAACAACCGGCGCTTGTTCAACCAGAGCGACCGTCGTTGGCGGCACCAAAAATCGCACAATCACTCCGCCGATCAGCATGCAGACCACTGCGGCCGCCACTCCGATTGCGATTCGTTTGAGGAGAGACCGCCGCTGCCGGAAATGTCGCCACCAACCCCGACGCCGCAATCGACGCCCCTGCTGCAGTTCGGACAAGAGACCGGCCAGGTGGGATTCGACTTCTTGTGCCGTCGAGAACCGCTCTGCGGGATCTTTCGCCAGCAGACGGTCGACGAGCTCGGCCAGCTCGATGGGTACGTCGGGATTCACGTCGTCGACTGGCCGATGCGGTTCGTGGCAGATGCGATTCAACACGCCCATCGGCGATTCGGAGCGGTACGGCGGCCGCCCTGTGCACATGAAATAGATCACGCTCCCCAGGCTGAACAGATCGGAGCGATGATCGACGCTCTGACCGCTCGCCTGCTCGGGCGACATGTAGTGCGGCGTGCCGGCGAGCACGCCCGAGCGCGTCAGCGTCGCATCGTCGACGGTCCGGGCCAGGCCGAAATCCGAAAGCAACACGCGATCGACCGAGTCTTCCAGCAAAATGTTGGCCGGTTTGACGTCGCGATGCACGACGCCTTGCGCGTGGGCGGCCGACAATCCGGCCGCCGCTTGCCGCGCGATTCGCAGCACTTCTTTGATCTCGAGCGGCCCTTGCTCGTCGACGCGCGCCTGCAGCGAGTGCCCCGGCACGAACTGCATGACGAGGTACGGCAGCGGCACCTCGGACTCGACGTTGTAAATCGGAATCACGTGCTCGTGCACGACGGCCGCCGCCGCTTTCGCTTCGCGTGCGAAGCGCCGCCGCGCAGCCGAGCTGCTCGCCAGGTGCGGCAAGAGCACTTTGATCGCCACGACGCGATGCAACTCGGTGTCGTACGCCTTCAGCACGACGCCCATGCCCCCCGCGCCGATCAGCCGCTCGACGTCGTAGCGGCCGATCCGTCCCAGCATTTCCGGATGGCCGGCCGGCTCGAGAAAATCGAGCGATACCGTCTCGCAGTCGATGGGAACGTCGTCACCCAAGAGCGGTTCGACGGAAACGACGACCGACGGCGGCCCGTCCTTGCGCTCCAGAGTCGGCTCGTCCCCGCCCCCACCCCGGAGTGTCTCGCAGGCCTCTTTGACGAGGTCATCGGCGCCGCTCAATTCGGCGAGCCGCTCGCGGCAGTGCGGACATGATTCGATGTGGCGAGCAGTCTCGGCAAACTCGGCACTCGCATCGTCAGCGTTGGCCAGAACTTTTTGGAGTCGGACGTCGTCACAACGCATGATCGTCCTCCAACTGCCGTACCTCGTCCCGCAACCGGGCGAGCACCCGGGCACGAGCGATGTAAACGGCCCCGACCGAAACGCCGAGCGCCTCTGCCGCCTCCTCGACCGGGCACTGTTCAACGTTGGTCATCCAAAAGGCCCGCCACGTCGACGGTTTGAACGACTCCCGAGCTCGGGCCGCCGCGAATCGAAAGAGCGTGCGGCGATGCTCTTGCGTCAATTCTTCAGCCAGGCGATCGGGGGCCGGCTGCTGGTGAAGCAAGTCGACGAGGCTGCTCGAGCCGCTGCGCACGGGGCGCCGCCGCTTCTTGCCAATTTGATCGAGGAACTGGTTCCGAGCAATTGTGAACAGCCAGGTACGAAACCGACCCCGCTGAGAGTCGGCTTGCCACCGTCCGACCGCCTTAACTACTGACAACAGAACATTTTGCACCAACTCCCGGGCGTCCGCCTCCTGAAAGCCGTTCCGTCGCGCAAAGCGATAAACGAACGGCTCGTAGATGGCAACGAACTCACGCCATGCCTCGGCATCCTCTGTCCGAGGCAAACGCAGAATCAAGCTGGCACGAGTCTCGGGAACGCCCGGCATTTTGCCTCCGTCTTCTTCTATACACGATGCAGGGAGGCAAATCTTTCAGCCGTTTGGTTCAGCGATGACCGATTGGCCGAAGGCGTTGCTCGGCTTACCGGTTCGCCTCACCTGGTTTGCGTTGTTTGAGCAGGTAGGCGAGCAGGTCGTTGAGTTCCTGCGGCGAGAGTTGGTCGACGATGTTGGCCGGCATCGGCGAGAGCTTCGTTTGCGTGCGCTGTTCGATCTTGCTCTTGGCGATTCGCTGCTCGTTCCCCTTGCTGTCGACGAGTACCACGACCGGCCCCTCTTCACGCACGATGATGCCATTGGCGACCTGGCCATCGTCGAGCGTGAGGATCGTCGCGCGGAACGCGACGTCGACGTTGCGATTCGGGTCGAGGACATCCTCCAACAGCCGCTCGACCCCGCGGTTGCCGGCCCCGTCGAGCTGCGGGCCGACCTTGTTCCCCTTGCCGGCAATTTGATGGCAGGCCGCACACGCTTTTTGAAAGACCAGGCTCCCGTGCTCGGCGCTCGGCGACGCCTTGGCAAACTCGGCAGCCCGAGCGGCAATCAACTGGTTGATCCGCTCGTCGATCTTGGGCAAGTTCTCGAGCAGTTTGGCGATTCGCTTTTCAAGCTGCGGGCCGCCGACCACGCGCAATCGGTTCTGCACGCCAAGATCGGCTAAGAGTTGCGGCGAGCCGCGCCCTTGTTCGATCGATTCGACAAGCGCGACGCCTCCCTCCCGGCTGCGGGCGAGCGCATCGACGACCGAGGACGCGAGGCGTGCCGGCGCGACCTGCAACAACGAGAGCAGAAACGCACGGCTGGCAGGATCGTGGGTTTGCCGCAACGAATCGACAATGTCGCACCGCAGGGCCAGCGGCGTATCCGAATTTCGCACGGCCGACTCGATGACGGGGAGCGCGAACTTGGCATCGATTTTCACAAGCGCCATCGCCGCCGCAGCCGGCAGATTTGGATCGCGCGAGCCCGTCACAATCCTGGCCAGCCTGGGGAGAGCAACGCGGAGCTGCGCTTCGGCGACCAAATCAATGCCATGAAGGACGCGCTGCGGTTCGGGATCGTCAAGCAGCGTGGCAGCGACCGATTCGGCCCAGGATTTGAGTTCGTCCGTCACCGCGGCGCCCCGCTCGCGACCGGCCCGAATCACAGAGCCAAGGATCGCCGACTCCAATTCGAGCCCCTTGCCGCGATACGCAAGCGCCAGCCGCTCGACCTCGGGCAAGCGCGACACTTCGATCGTGTTGGCAATGTAAGCCAGCGAGTCGCTCACTCTCGTTGTCGCGTTCGGATTCGCTGACAAAAACGCCAGAGCCAACCCGGCGGCGGCCGGCGTATGAATCCCCATGCAGACGTCGATGAGCCGCCCCTCTTTGTCGGCAACACTTTGATAACGCTGTCGCAGCTTTTCCCATTCTCGGCCGGACGCGCTTCGCACCGTGTTGCGGAGGGCAATTCGAGTCGCGTGGACGAGCATCGTGTCGGTGGGCTCGCTCGTCCGCCACAGTTCAACGAGCGGGTCGATGTTGCGCAGATCCGGATGCAATCCGAGCACTTCGGCCGCGGCCCGGCGCACGAACGGATCGCGATCGGTAAGCAATCCTTGCACCAGAATCCGTTCATCCTCCCGCCAAGGTTGTTCACTAATCGCTTTGACCGCGTGGATGCGGACTAGCGGATCGTCGTCGCGCACGACTCGCTCCATGAGTTGGCTGTCCAGAGCGCCGAGCCGCTGCAAGACCCAGATCGCGTGGGCTCGAAGCTCCGGGTTTTTCGAACTTTCGAGCGCTTGGCGCACCACATTGATCGCCGGCTTGCCAATGCGATCGACCAGTTCGTGCGTGGCAAAGATCCGCGTGGGAAGATTATCGCTCTGCAAAGAGGCGGTCAGGAGGTCGGCGGGCGCAATCGACAAGTTGAGGGGCGCCGGCCGCGAGCCCTTCGGCTCCCTGCCGACGTACGAAATCCGCCAGATGCGGCCGCGCGTCTTGTCGCGCAGCGGGTGCGTGAGCGGCACCTCGTAGTGGCCGATGATGCAGTTGTAAAAGTCGGCGACGTAGATCGAGCCGTCCGTTGCGAGCTGCAAATCGACCGGCCGGAACCACAAGTCGTCGCACGTGAGAAAGTCGCGCAGCTCGACGCCGAAGTGCGTCGACCGGTGCGTCGCGATGCGGTCGTGATTGATGATCCCCGTCACCGGGTTGCCGAGAAAGATCGTGTCGCGATATTCGGCCGGGAATGGGCCGCCGGTGTAGTAGACGATGCCGGCGATACCGGTCGAGCCGTGCTCGTGGGTCATGATCTCCGGCGCGAAGCCGAGCCCGTCGTGCGGCTTGCCGAAACTCGAATAACAGCCGCCGCGGAGCACCAGCATCCCCGGCCGGCTGTGGCAGTCGGCCGTATACATGTCGCCCCGCGGATCGAACGTCATACCGAACGGGTTGACCTGCCCGAATGAAAACTGGTCAACGTGCGAGCCGTCGATCCGCACGCGAAACGTGTTCCCCGACTGCATCGTGATCTGAGAACCGTCGGTCCCGCGCACCGTCGAGGTATTCGAATAGCCGTGGCAGCAATAGACCCAACCGTCGAGCCAGTAATTAAGGCCGTTGACCATGCCATGCGTGTCGCGATGTCCGAAACCGCTGTAGGCGATCTCGCGCGTATCGGCCACGCCGTCGCCGTTCTTGTCGAAAAAGCGATAGAGATTCGGCACGGAATATCCCATTACTCCGCGGGGAATCGGCGTCACGCCGATTGGAATCGACAGCCCGTCGGCAAACACGGAGACCTTGTCGGGGACTCCGTCGCCATTGGTGTCGACGATCCGCCGAATGGTGTCGCGGCCTGAGACTCCCTCGGGATGAGGAAACGGGTATTCGTACGACTGCGTGACGTAGAGTCGCCCGGCCGAATCGAACTTCATATTGATCGGCTTCACGATCTCGGGTTCGCTGGCCACCAGCTCGATGCGAAAGCCCGGTGGCAAGTGAAACATCCGCTGCTCCTCCTGCGGCGTATGCGGAGGCGTGCGGGCGATCAACAGGTCGGCATCATCGCGGGCGAAGGCATGTGAGATCGGCACAATCGACGCGAAAACGAAAGCCACGAAGACATTGCGGCAAAGACTCGTCGAACAAAGACGCGAGTGGCTCAACATGATAAAAATCCCCGGCCATCCCGGCTCGCAGGTCACGGCCGCATGATCCGTCACCCCAATCAGCAACGCCGAAATTCTCAGATTAACGGCGCCGTGCCGCGCCGCACAGGAACGGGGATCGCTGCTTCCCTTTTGTGACGCGCCGCGCACGGCAAATCAGCCATTGCTGCCAAACCGAGCCGCCGCCATGATGGAGCTGCCCTGCCGGGGAAAGCACGGTTGGCCGCTTTCGTAACGCGCCAACGCAACGCGGAGAAGCATCATGTTGGCGAGATGCCTCGCTCTGATCAGAGTTTTGGTCGCCGGTTGCGTCGCAGTTGCGATTACGGGCAATTTCGACGTCCGCGCGGCCGACGACAGTGCCGTCAAAGCGGACCTCGCGCAGTTCGAGGGTGTTTGGAGCTTTTCGACCGTCAAGGTGAACGGGCAGCCGCAACGCGGCGCGGGGCATGAAAACGACCGGCTGATCTTCCAAAAAGATGGCCGCTTCACGGTCGTTCAGCGGCCCGGAATCACGCACGGCACGTACAAGGTCGATCCGGGGCATACGCCCAAGCAATACGATGTCCGCATCGAGACCGGCCGTTTGAAAGGGATCAACGTGCCGGCCATCTACGAGATTGCTGGCGACACGCTGACGATTTGCATGCCGCTGGCTGGTAACGAGCGTCCGACGGTTCTGGAGAGCAAGCCGGGCGATGCATGCCTGTTCGAGGTCTTCAAGCGGCAGCACGAAGGCGTCAAGGACGTTCTGATCGCGGCCGGCCGCCGGGAGCTGACGGGCACGTGGCAAGCAGTCACGTACGCACTCCACGGCAAAAAAGCCTCGGACGACGACATCAAGAAGATCCAGCTCGTCTTTGACGGGGAAGGA
>DASPSM010000289.1:0-2416 GCA_035623955.1 Planctomycetaceae bacterium | reverse complement strand
ATGCGGTGGTCGAAGGTCAGGCTCAGAATCATCTGGTCGCGGGGGACGATTTGATCGCCGACGACCGCGGGGCGCTTTTCGATCCGGCCCAAGCCGAGGATCGCGCATTGCGGCACGTTGAGGATGGGCGTGAAGGCGTCGATCCCGTATGCGCCCAAGTTGCTGATCGTGAACGTGCCGCCGCTCAGCTCGGCGGCGCCTAGCTTGCCCGATTCCGCGCTAAGCGTCAGGTCGGCGAGCTGCACAGCGATTGCGCGGACGCCGAGCGCGGGGACATCGCGAATCACCGGCGCGAGCAACCCGGCGGACGTGTCGACGGCGATTGCAATGTGGATCCCGTCCGGAGTCTCGATCCGGCCGTCGATCCACTGCTGGTTGAGCTGTGGATGGTCGGCAAGCGCCCGGGCGGCGAGCTTGGTGATGAACGCAAGATAGCCCGGAGTAGCCCGTTCGGCGGTTGCGGCCGCTTTGAATTGATCCCTCAGGCTCACCAGATTCGTTGCGTCGGCCGTCGTGGTTAAGGTGACGGGAGCCGTCGACTGCGCGCCGGCCGCCATGCGTGCCGCAATGGTTCGACGGAGCGCCGCTCGCGCCGTGTGTTCGATAGACTTGGCGTGACCTGAACGCTGCGATTGCGCGGCAGCCGCCCGAACGTCGCGCTCCCGGATGCGGCCGCTGCGTCCGCTTCCGTCCAAGTTCTGCCAGTCGATTCCCAATTCGCTCGCGACCCGCAGGGCGCGCGGCGAAATGCGGGGACGGACCATCGCTCCACGAGATCGACCATCGCCGCGCGAAGTAAAGCTCGGAGAGCCCGGTTCGCGTTGTGGCGGCTCGGCCGGAGGAATCTCGGGCTGCGAGGGCCGCGGAATTTCCGGACCGGGAGTCTTCGGCTCAGGCGTGTTCGGGCGTGGAATTTCTGGACCGGGAACTGCCGGAGCCGGAGGCTTCGAGGGATGCGTTCCCGGGCGGGGAACATCGGGTCCGGGCTTTTCGGGTCGCGACGGTTTGGGTTGCGGAACCTCGGGCTCGCGCTTCGGCTTATCGGGCTGAGCAGCGGCGAACGGATCGGGTTCGCCGGCCGTCACCAGGAAGGCCAGCGTCAGTCCGACGCGGACTGGCTCGCCATTCTCGGGAGCCTGGGGCGAGATCCGCAAAATCCCCGAGCCGATCGCCTCGACGTCTTGAATGGCCTTGTCGCCCTCGATCGCGAACAGGGGCTGTCCCGCCTCGACGAATTCCCCGTCGCGCTTGAGCCATTCGACGAACGTCCCCTCCTCCATGCTCCAGCCGAGGCGCGGCACCTTGATCTCGACGGCCATGCCCGGTCCTTACTCGTCCAGAAGCTCGCGAATCGCGCGCACGATGCCGGCAACATTCGGGACCACGGCCGCCTCGAGCGGCGGGCTGTAGGGCGTTGGCGTGTGGATTCCATTGAGCCGCCGGATCGGTGCATCCAATTCGTCGAACCCGCGATCGACGATCTGGGCGGCAATTTCCGCGCCGACGCCGAACGGCTGGAACGCTTCGTCCACGATCAACAGCCGGCCGGTCTTGGCGACCGACTGGAGGATTGTGCCGACGTCGAGCGGAGCGATCGTTCGCGGGTCGATCACTTCGACCGAGATGCCCTCGCCGCCGAGTGTCTGTGCCGCTTTGAGCACGTGCTGGGCCATGAGCGCCAGCGCAACCACTGTCACGTCGGTGCCCGGGCGAAGCACAGTGGCCCGGCCGAAGGGAATTTCATAATCGCCGTCCGGAACCGGGGCTTTCAGCGTCAGCAGTTCCCTGTGTTCCAGAAACAGCACCGGGTCGTCGCAGCGCAAGGCGTGCAGAAGCAGCCCCTTGGCGTCGGCTGGGTTCGAGGGAAGGACGACGCGCAGCCCGGGAAAGTGAGCATAGAGTGGATAATAGTTCCCCGAATGATGGGTCGCCGCGGAGTGACCGATCCCCACGCAGCCGCGAAGCAAGATCGGCATTTTGAGCCGGCCGCTGCTCATGTACTGCATCTTGGCGATCTGGTTCAGGATTTCACCCACGGCATCGAGGATGAAGTCGGCAAACATGAAATCGATCACGGGTCGCGTGCCGATCATCGCGGCCCCGCCTCCGAGCCCGACAAATCCTCGCTCGCAAATCGGAGTGTCGCACAGGCGGTCGGCCCCGAAACGGTCGTAGAGGCCGATCGTGGTCTTGAAGTTTCCGCCCCGTTTGCCGACCCCTTCTCCCATCACGAAGATCCGCGAATCGGCTTCCATTGCCGACGTGAGGGCTTCGAGCGTGGCCTGCATCCAATTGGTGACGCGGTCTGACGCTCCTCCACTCGGAGCGGCAGTGTCGCCTGCTCGCCCGTCGGGAACCGGCACACTCTCAACCGAAGCGGGCTCGGGCTGGCAGTAGATGTGTTCGGCCGCAGTCG
>DASPSM010000288.1:0-6849 GCA_035623955.1 Planctomycetaceae bacterium | reverse complement strand
CAGGCGATCACCGCCGCCGGAAGCGGCTGCATGGCGGCATTGGACGCCGAACGCTGGCTGGCGTCCAAAGGTTTTCACTAAACTGGCTGGGCCGCGCGTGCTCAGCTTCCATTGTTCGGGACGACAGGGATCGTACGGATGTTGACCAAAGACGGTTGCCTGTCGCGACGGCGACGGTTGTGGGAAGCGGTCGATTCCCGAATCGAATGGCTCCTGGTCGCCGACCCGCGGCACCTGAATTACCTCGCGAACTTCTGGATCCATCCGCTGAGTTGGTCCGCGGGCGAGCGTGGGTTGCTGCTGCTCGAGCGCGATAACGGCGCCACCCTGTTGTGCGACAACCTGGCAGTCGGCTCAAGCGCCGCGGAACCGCACGTCGATCGCCAGGTGATCGACACCTGGTACGACCATCAACACTCGGCCACGAATCGCGATCATTCGTTAGTCAAGGCACTTGGGACCGTCTCGGGACGGCTGGCGGGCCGCCCGGGACTCGTCGAGGCCGAGTGGTTGTCGGCGGCCGCTTGGGAGGTGCTTCCTGCCGCGGACGTGCAGAATTTCCCTGAGGAAAAAGGGGGGCCGAGCCTCGGATCGACGATTCGTCGTCTGCGGCGGCAGAAAGAACCCGACGAGGTCACTCTTCTGAGGCAGTGCATGCGCGCTGGTGACGCCGGCCAGGCGCGCGCGTGGGACGTGATTCGCACGGGTGTCTCCGAGATGGACGTGTTCCGCGAGGTTCAAACGGCGGTGATCGCGGCGGCCGCGCGGCCCGGCCTGATCTACGGAGACTTTCGCGCCACGACGAACAAACAGCCGAACCTGGGAGGCCTGCCGACTGCTTACCGCTTGCAGTTGGGCGACTTGTACATCCTGGATTTTTCCGTCGTGCTCAACGGGTATCGCAGCGACTTTACGAACACAATCGCGGTCGGAGTGCCAACAATTCGCCAGCAGGAAATGTTTCAGATTTGCGTGGCGGCCTTGAAGAGTGGAGAATCGGTGCTCCGCGCGGGGACGCGCGCGGCCGACGTGTATGCCGCGGTCTCGCAGCCGTTCGTCGAGGCAGGGAAGCCGGCGGTGCCGCACCACGCCGGGCACGGAATTGGATTGGCGCATCCCGAACCGCCCATCTTCGTCCCGCAGAGCGACGACGTCCTGATGGCGGGCGACGTGGTGACGCTCGAGCCGGGGGCGTATCAAGTGGGCATCGGGGGCATGCGATTCGAACACAATTATTTGATTACCGAGACGGGGGCTGAACGACTCAGCAATCATCGCATTTCCCTGACGTAATGGAGTTGTCGCAGCGCTCAAGCACCTGGGGCGGATCCCGATGCCCTCTCAGTTCGACTGGATGTCCGAAGGGCTCGAAACGCTCGCCGAGCGAGGCTTGCTCAGGCAGCGGCGAACGGTGATCCGGCATTCGGGGGGTTGGTGTGAAGTCGACGGCCGGCGGCTGGTCGACTTTGCCTCCAACGACTATCTGGGGCTTTCCCACGATCCCCGAGTGGTTGACGCGGCGAAACGCGCCACGGCCGCCTTCGGCACCGGCTCCGGCGCCAGTGCCCTGGTCGTCGGGAGGTCGCCCTGGCACGAACGTCTCGAAGCGCGGCTGGCAAAGTTCGAGGGACAAGAGGCCGCGGTGCTGTTTCCAACCGGTTACGCGGCAAACGTCGGCGCGATTACGGCCCTTGTCGACCGAGACGATGCGATCTTCTCGGACAGTTTGAATCATGCCAGCTTGATTGACGGCTGCCGGCTCAGCGGCGCCTGTGTGCACGTTTACAATCACCACGCGCTGGTCAGCCTGGAGGCTCGTCTCGCCGAGGCGCGGAAGGCCCGCCGACGTCTGATCGTGACCGACGGCGTCTTCAGCACGGATGGCGTGCAAGCGCCGCTTCGGGAGCTGTGCGGATTGGCTCGACGTCACGATGCCCAGATCCTCGTTGACGAAGCTCACGCGACGGGAATCTTTGGTCCGCGCGGGCGTGGCACTTCCGAATTGCTCGGAGTCGAAGATTCCATTGCGATCCGCGTGGGCACGTTGAGCAAAGCGGTCGGGTCCGTCGGCGGTTTCGTCTGCGGCAGCCGCGTGCTCATCGACTGGCTCTGGAACCGTGCGCGGCCGCAGATCTTCTCGACCGCGGCGCCTCCGTCAGCCTGTGCGGCCGCGTGTGCCGCTCTGGACATTATCGAAGCGGAACCCGAGCGCCGCGCGAAACTCTTCGCTCTGAGCGAACGCTTGCGCGAGGGAATTCAGGAACTGGGCTTGGAGACGATGCCCGGAGGTAGCGGGCCAATCGTGCCCGTGATTGTGAACGATGCGTCCGTCGCGGTGCGCGTCGCCCAGACGCTGGAACGACAGAGATTCCTCGTCGCCGTGATGCGTCCTCCGTCCGTGCCCGAGGAGTCGTCGCGGCTGCGAATCACGGTCTCGGCCGCTCACGAACCGCAGATGATTGCCGAGCTCCTCGACGTCTTGAAGACGGTCGCTGCGGCGGAGCAAGTGGTCTAAAACCGGAATGTCGCGAGCCCGCACCGGTTTCGAGCAGGAATACCCCTTTCAGTCGCGCGACTTCCCGCTCGACGGACTGCGCTACCACTATCTCGACGAAGGCCGCGGTCCGACGCTGCTGTTCGTGCACGGCAATCCCACCTGGAGCTTCGCCTTTCGGAATTTGATCAAGGCCCTCGCTCCTGATTACCGCGTGCTGGCCATCGATCACATCGGCTGCGGCTTTTCCGACAAGCCGCAGGACTATCCGTATCGTCTTGCGCAGCACGTCGCGAACCTCGAACGGTTCGTTACCGGCCTCAACCTGCGCGATGTCACGTTGTTTGCGCACGATTGGGGCGGGGCCATCGGAATGGGCGTGGCCGGGCGGGTGCCGGAGCGTTTTTCGCGCTTCGTGCTGTTCAACACGGCGGCGTTTCGCTCACGGCACATGCCGCTGCGCATCGCGGTTTGTCGCATTCCGGGCCTCGGTGCCCTCGGGGTGCGGGGCTTGAATCTTTTCTCGCGGGCCGCCCTGCGAATGGCCGTTGCTCACCCGGAGCGGCTGAGCCCTGCCGTGCGACGCGGATATCTCGCTCCGTATGCGAGCTGGCACGACCGAGTGGCTGTATTGCACTTTGTGCAGGACATTCCGCTCTCCCCGAAGCATCCTAGTTACCAAACGCTTGTCTCGATTGAGGAATCGCTGGCTCTGTTGAGGGGTCGCCCAATGTTGCTCGTCTGGGGCGAGCGGGACTGGTGCTTTACGACGCGGTTCCTTGAAGAGTTTCAGCGGCGTTTTCCGGCTGCGGAAACGCTGCGTCTGCCCGATGCCGGTCACTACGTATTCGAGGATGCGCCCGATGCAATTATTTCACGCGTCAAGGATTTTCTCGCACGCACTCGAAAGTCCGAACAGCAAGCGTAGGTGGGGCGACGTCATTAATATCTGGCGGCATCTGCGTCGGCTTGCCACAAACGCCTCGGTAGCCTAGAGTTTTCCTCGTCGATCCTCGTCGCACCTGTCGCTCGCACGTCGGGCGGCCGTCGCGCTCCGCGGCGGTCTGCGTCTTCAGGCATTCGGATGTCCAATTCCTTGCTTCGGGCCTGGGTTCATGAAGTTGCGGCCCTGACGCGCCCGCAGCACGTGCACTGGTGCGACGGTTCGCACGCCGAGATCGACCGGCTCTGTGCCGGGATGGTGGCCGACGGCAGCCTGATTCCACTCGACCCCGTCAAGCACCCCAATTCGTTCCTCGCGCGCAGCCACGTGAACGACGTCGCGCGGGTCGAGGACCGCACTTTCATCTGCTGCCCCGAGAAGATCGACGCTGGGCCGACGAACAATTGGTACGCCCCCTCCGAGATGCACACGGTTCTCGAGCGCATTCTGGACGGCTGCATGCAGGGACGCACGATGTACGTCCTCCCCTATCTGATGGGCCCGCCGAAAAGTCCGATGTCCCGCGTCGGCATAGAGATCACCGACAGCCCCTACGTCGTGGCCAACATGCGAATTATGACCCGCATGGGCCAGATCGCGCTCGACGAGCTTGGCGAGCGAGACGACTTCGTCAAGGGGATCCACAGCGTCGGCTCGCTGGATCCGGCCAAACGCTATATCAGCCACTTTCCGGCCGAGAACCTGGTGATCAGCGTCAACTCCAACTATGGAGGCAATGCCCTGTTGGGCAAGAAGTGCTTCGCGCTTCGCCTGGCGAGCGTGCTGGCTCGCGACGAAGGCTGGATGGCCGAGCACATGCTGATTATCGGCATCACCGATCCGAGCGGTCGCAAGACGTACATCGCGGCCGCGTTTCCCTCGGCGTGCGGCAAAACCAATCTCGCCATGCTCGTGCCTCCTGCCGAGGACGTCGAGGCTGGCTGGAAGGTCGAAACGATCGGCGACGACATCGCCTGGCTGAAGTTCGGGCCTGACGGCCGGCTGTACGGGGTGAACCCGGAAGCGGGGTTTTTCGGAGTCGCTCCCGGAACGAGCCTCTCGACCAATCCCAACGCCATGCTTTCGTGCCGGGCCAACACGATTTTCACCAACGTGGCGCTTCTGAGCGATCACACGGTCTGGTGGGAAGGGATGGACGGTCCGCCGCCGACTCAGGCCTTCGACTGGCGCGGAAATTTGTGGACGCCGCAATCGCCGACGCCGGCTGCCCACCCCAACAGCCGTTTCACTGCGCCGGCTTCGCAGTGCCCCTCGATCTCGCCCGACTGGGAAAGGCCGGAAGGCGTGCCGATTCACGGCATCCTCTTCGGCGGCCGACGCACGACGACGATTCCCCTCGTGTACCAGGCCTTTCACTGGCGGCATGGCACGTTCGTGGGGGCTTCGATGACCAGCGAGAAAACGGCCGCGGCGGAGGGGAAAGTCGGCGAGCTGCGGCACGATCCCATGGCGATGCTGCCCTTCTGCGGCTACCACATGGGCGACTATTGGCGGCACTGGATCACGATGGGCGAGCGGGGCGGCGACCGGATGCCCTGTGTCTTCCATGTCAATTGGTTCCGCAAGGACGCGAACGGCCGCTGGCTCTGGCCCGGATTTCGTCAGAACATGCGCGTCCTCAAGTGGATGGTCGGTCGCGTCCACAAAGAGATCGACGCGGAAAAGACGGCGATCGGCTTCGTCCCCCGCGCGGAAGATCTCGGCTTGAAGGAATTGGGGATTACCGGGAGCGCCGCGGAACAGCTCATCGGGGTCGACCGCGCGGCCTGGATGGCCGAAAGCGAGGAGCGAGATCGCTTTTTCCAGCGATTCGGCGACCGCTTGCCGCCGGAGATCTTCTTTGAGAACGCGGCGTTGCGTTTCCGGCTGGTAATGCGCCGCTCGGCGTGAGTTTGATCGCTCCTCAGGCGGCACGGCGCGCTGCGGAATCGGCTTGGGGCTCTGTGTCGGCCGGTGCGAAGGGCCGCAAGACAGGAGCCGCGATCACGGTTGCGGAAGCGACCGCCCGGCGCTTGCGGAGCGTGAAGTGATTCACCCAGTCGACTATCGCCGGCGCGAATCGCTTGGCGTTGAACAAGAAATGGGCGACCGGCGTGATCACCACCTGCCGGCGATTCTTTTGGATCGCGCGCACCGCCACGTCGGCAATCTGCGCCGGTGTTGCGCACAGCCAACCCGGAGGCGCCGGCACAGGTTTTCGCTTGCTGCCGCTGACGGCTGACTTGTAGAGATTCGTTTGCACCGGGCCTGGACAAATCGCCGTGACGCCGATGCCGCGCCGCCCATACTCGGCCCGCAACGATTCGGTGAAGCCGACGAGGCCAAACTTGCTCACGTGGTAGGCGGCTGCTCGTGGACCTGCGATAAGTCCTGCCACGCTGCAGATGTTCAAGATGTGCGATTCGGCCTGTTGAAGCATCAGCGGGAGCAGCTCGCGAATAATCTGGATCGGCGCGAGCAGATTGATCGAAAGCAGCCAATTCCACTGCTCAGAGGTCATCTTTTCGGTCGGCCCGTAGAAGGCGACCCCGGCATTGTTGACCAGAATGTCGACGGTGCCCCACTCGGCAAGAATCTCGGCAATCGCCGCCGAGATTTCCGCGGACTCGGTCAAGTCGCAACGTCGGGGGACGGCCTGCACGCCGCAAACCTGGGCGTCGCGCGCGACCGCTTGCAAGCCGTCGAGATCGACGTCCAACAGCCAGACGTCGGCCCCTTCGAGCGCCAGTCGCAGCGCGATTTCGCGTCCGATCCCTGAAGCCGCCCCCGTGATCAGCGCCCGCTTGCCCAGGACTGATTTCATGCTCGCCTCCCTGCGGCGAGGATTTAATCAGATCGCCAAAACCGAGGCAAGACGCGTTGTGGCGAGCCAGCCGGCGCGAGGGTCACTTCGTCCCGCGATTCGCGGACTGGGACTCACGTTGGGCGGCCTCGAGCCGGTCGATGAATTCCTCCGTCATGCCGGCTTTAAGGCGCGGACCGCGGTGGAATTCGTCTCCGATCGATTTTTCGGCGCGCAAGGGCCAGTGGAGGTGCGCGCAGTAGGCCTCCCAATCCGATTGCCCCGCCGGCTTCAAGCGCCTCAGCCATTCGAGCCCAAACCGGACGTGGCCAATCTCGTCGCGATGAATGGCCCGCAAGATTGCAGCGCTTTGCGGATCGCCCGCTTGTTCGAAAGACTCCTCAAACTCGAGCGTGTGATCGAGGTTGCGGCCCTCAAAAGTCAGCGGCAAACCGGCCAGGTAATCGAGCACCGATTCAAAAGCCTGCGACTTGGCCCAGATGTAGTTGTTGACGGGCAGCTCGCCGAAGCGAATCCCCAACTCGGCCGCCCGATCGATATGCAGCCGCGTGTGTCGCTGTTCGTCGCGCATGATGTCGACGAGGCCCG
>DASPSM010000556.1:0-2651 GCA_035623955.1 Planctomycetaceae bacterium | reverse complement strand
CTGCATACGCCCACCTATCTCAAGCCGCGCGACGCCAACGATCCCAGCCTCGAGGGCGAGCACGAGCGCTACGACACCAAGAATCGCACCGTCACGCCCGCGCAAGTGGGACAACGCCTCTTGGAGGAGCTCGATCGGTTGTTGCCAAAGCTCGATGCCTTGATCGTCGTCGACCAGGTGGAGCAGACCGATTGCGGGGTGATCACGGCCGCCGTCCGAGCGGCGCTTGCCGAACGCTCGCAGCGGCACCCGAACGTCTGCTTCTGGGCCGACAGCCGCGCGCACATCCGGGCGTTCCGTCGCGTGATCATCAAGCCCAACCAATTTGAGGCGGTGGGACACGACTACCCGAAGCCGGGCGATACGGTCCCCCTCGATCGGCTTCGCAGCGCTCTCCCGCGGCTGCGCGGCGAAACCGGTGCCCCCGTCTGCTGCACGCGCGGCGCAGAGGGAATGATCGTGAGCGATCCCGAGGTCACGGTGATCCCCGCGGTGAGAATCGCCGGACGGATCGATCCAACCGGCGCGGGCGACAGCGTGACAGCAGGCGCGGTCCTGGCGCTCGCCTCCGGCGCGACTCTTCCCGAGGCGGCACTCGTCGGCTGCCTGGTGGCGTCGATCACCGTGCAGCAATTGGCAACGACTGGCACGGCCACACCGAGCCAGGTGCTCGAGCGGCTCGAAATGTGGCGGGAGCAAAACGGCTGAACCAGAACTTGCCGCGACAGAGAACCTTCGCAAAGGAACGAAAACAATCTTATGTCCGACGAACGCTTTGCCGTCAATTACTTGAGCGACCTCGCCTCGCTCTTGCCGAAGCTCGACACCAAACGGATTGGCGAGGCGATCGCCGCCGTCCGCAAGGTCCGCGACGACAACAAGACGATTTACATCTGCGGCAACGGCGGCAGCGCGTCGATCGCCTCGCAAATGGTCGTCGACATGGTCAAGGGGGCGTCCTTCAAAAAGAAGGCCCGATTCAAGATGATCGGCCTGACCGACAACCTGCCAACGGTGAGCGCCTACGCCAACGACGAGAGTTACGAAGTCGTCTTCGTCGAGCCGCTCAAGAACTTTGCGACGGCGGGCGACCTCCTGATCGCGATCAGCGGCAGCGGCAACAGCCCCAACGTGTTGCGGGCCGTCGAATATGCCAACTCCATCGGATGCACGACGATGGGGCTCACCACGGGCGAGGGGGGGAAGCTGAAGGATCTCGTCAAGCTGCCGCTCTTGGTCCCCTCCCGGCATATGGGGCGGCTGGAAGATTCGTTCTTTGTTCTGACGCATATCATTTGCTATGCGTTCATGGAAGCTGATTGAGCCGTGAAGTCGGCCAGCACCCTGATCCCCCCAACCGCTACGCAGAGCGGTCTGCGGCTCGTCGCGGCCGTGACTGTGTCTCTTTTGGCGGCAGTCTCGCCCGCACAAGACTTGCGTCCCGACTACCGGCTCCCCGATCAGCGGCAGCATCGCGACGACGCGCGTCTTCGTTCGCTGGGCATCAACTCGGCGGAGTCGAAGCGGGTAAAACTCTACACCGATGGCCCCATCGATCGCATCCGCTCGATCCCTCCCGCCGTCGATGCACTGTTCGACGCGCTGTCGGAGTATTTCGGCCCGCTCCCGCCCGCTCGGGACAAATCCGAATTCACCGTCACGGGATACGTGATGACGGATAAACAGCACTTTCGCGACGCCGGTCTGCTGCCTGCCGATTTGCCGCCGTTCTTGAACGGACGCCATCGCGGGCAAGAACTGTGGGTGAACGAGCAAGAAACCGACTACTACCGTCGCCACCTCGTGCTGCACGAGTTCACGCACTGCTTCATGTACTCGCTGCCGGAGGTCTCGATTCCTCCCTGGTACTCAGAGGGGATGGCCGAGCTGTTCGCGACTCACGACGTCGACGCAGCGGGTCACTATCGATTTCGGGTGATGCCCGACAGCGCCGAGCATTTTCAGGGGCACGGCCGCATTTCTCTCATCCGCAGCGAGACGGCCGCCAATCGCTGGAAGTCGCTCGACGATGTCGAGCGCCTCGTCCCCAAGGACTATTTGCAAACGCCCGCCTACGCCTGGTCATGGGCCGCCTGCGCGTTTCTCGATTGCCACCCGCGCTATTCGCCCAAGTTCCGCGAGCTGGGACACCGCACGACAGGCGGCGAATTCCAGTCGGCCTTACGCGAGATCTTCGGGCCCGCGAGCTTCGACTTGCGAACCGAATGGGCCCTTTTCACGCACGAACTGCAATACGGGTTCGACCTGTCGCGGGCGGCAATCCAATTTCGGCCGGGCCAGCCACTCGCCGGCAGCGGGCCGGTCCGCTCAATCGACATGGCGGCCGACCGGGGCTGGCAATCGGGCGGCGTCCTCGTTCGAGCCGGCGTGGAGTACGAAGTGGCCGCCAGCGGCGAAGTGACCTTGGGGACCGTCCCCAAACCCTGGATCAGTCAGCCGCAAGGAATCAGCATCGTTTATTCGGAAGGCCATCCAATCGGATTGCTGCTGGCGGCCATTCATCGCGAGCCGCCGGAACCAAAGGCCGACGAGTCGATGCTGAACCAGATCGTGGTTGGCGGCCGCACGACCTTCGTGGCGGCCGCCGCGGGGACGCTCTACTTTCGCATCAACGACCGCTGGAATTCCCT
>DASPSM010000552.1:0-5072 GCA_035623955.1 Planctomycetaceae bacterium | reverse complement strand
CTTCGCAGCGCCGGGCCGGCGGCAAATTGCACGGCCGGGCAAAGCGTGCTAGCCTCCGAGAGAGCTTTGGACTCCTCGGAATCAGGCGGATGGTGGAACGAAAAAAAGCGGTTGTGCTGCTGAGCGGAGGCTTGGATTCCGCCACCGCTCTCGCCGTCGCGAAGCGCGACGGCTACGATCCGTACACTCTGTCGTTCGACTACGGCCAGCGCCACGCCTTCGAATTGGCCGCCGCGCGCCGCGTGGCCCGCGCCGCCAACGTGCGGCAGCACGTTATTTTCACTCTCGACTTGCGCTCGTTCGGCGGCTCCGCGCTGACTTCCGATCTGCCCGTCCCCAAGGATCGCGATGAAGCGGAAATGACCCATGGCATTCCCGTCACATACGTGCCGGCGCGCAACACAATTTTCCTTTCGATCGCGCTCGGCTGGGCCGAAACGCTCGGCATCTGCGACATCTTTATCGGCGTGAACGCGCTCGATTACAGTGGCTACCCTGATTGCCGGCCCGAGTATCTTGCTGCTTTTGAACGAATGGCCAACCTGGGGACGAAAGCCGGTGTGGAGGGCAAATCGACCTGGCGGATTCACGCGCCGCTGGTCCAAATGACCAAAGCCGAAATCATCTGCACCGGAACCGCGCTCGGCGTCGATTACTCGCTCACCCACAGCTGTTATGATCCCGACTCCGACGGCCGGTCATGCGGCCGTTGCGATTCGTGCCGGCTGCGGCTCAAGGGATTCGCCGAGGCCGGACTGACCGATCCGGTGGAATACCCGGCGGCGAGCCGTCCATGAGAATCGCCGAGTTTTTCCAATCGATACAAGGCGAGGGGGAGTTCGCCGGCACCCCCTCGGTCTTCGTGCGCACGACCGGCTGCAACCTCCGCTGCTGGTTCTGCGACACGCCGTACACATCGTGGCAGCCCGAGGGAGCGCACGAGCCGTGGCCGGCGCTCGCCGAGCGGATTCTTGCCTGCGACTGCCAACATGTGGTCATCACCGGCGGCGAACCGCTGCTTCAGCCCGATATCGTGCCCCTGACGGAACGTCTCACCCGTGCCGGTCGGCTGGTGACGATCGAGACCGCGGGGACCGTTCATCGTCCCGCGCAGGCCGCGCTGATGTCGATCAGCCCCAAGCGTCCGAACTCGACTCCTCGGCATCCCGTCTGGTCGAAGCGGCACGAAACGCTTCGCGATCGCACCGACGTCGTCGCACGGATGACGCGCGAATATCGCTATCAGCTCAAATATGTGATCGACTCCCCCGCAGACGTTGCCGACGTCGACGGACACGTGGCCCGGATCGGCGGCGTCACTCCCGACCGTGTCTTTCTCATGCCACAGGGGATCGACGTAAGCGCCTTGCGCGAAAAGACCCGGTGGCTGAACGACGAGGCGGCCCGCCGCGGCTATCGTGTTTCGCCCCGGCTGCACATCGAACTCTTCGGAAACCGGCGCGCCACGTAATCGCGCAAAGTTGAACGGAGAGTCCGCGTGAGACGACTGATCGAGGCGCCCGAGATTCAGCAACGGGTCGCACAGCTCGGCCGGCAAATCACGGACGATTATCGCGGCCGCCCCCTGACGGTCATCGGCGTCCTGACCGGCAGTCTGGTTCTCGTTTCCGATCTGATCCGCTCGATCGAGCTGCCCCTCCGCGTGGGAATGATTCGAGCTTCGAGCTACGCCGGCCGCACGACGACGGGGACCGACGTCTCGCTCGATTTGAATCTCCTGCCCGAGGTCCGCTCCCGCGACGTGTTGATCGTCGATGACGTTTTCGACACGGGCCGCACGCTCACGGCCATTGTGGAGCGGCTCAAAACGGCCGAGGCGGCGAGCGTCCGCGCGGCGGTGCTACTTTGGAAGGACCGCCCGCGCGAGATGCAGTGGACTCCCGATTACTTCGGCTTCAAGATCCCCGACGTCTTCGTGGTTGGCTACGGGCTTGACTACAACGACGAGCACCGCAGCCTGCCCTACGTGGCCGCGCTCGAGCCGGGCGACCTGTAATTGCCATGGCGCGCTCGTTTTCCCGAACCGCGTGCCGGCATGCAGATGGGCTTTTTTGTTCCAGACGAGTGCTTCCGCGCCGATTATCGGCGATACTGCGGGGGCTTTTTACAAGCTCGGTAAAGGCGCGAGCCTGATCCGGGCCTCGTTCTAAATGAGTTTTGAGTCGGGTGGCCATCGCGTGACTGCCTCGATGAACATCGCGCTGCGATTGAAAGCCACGGCCGAACAGCTGCCCAACGGCAGGGCGGTCGTCGCTCCGGTGGGACGCGACCGGATGGGGCGCGTGGCCTATTCGCACGTCACGTTCCGCCAGCTCGACCAGGAAAGCGACTTGGTGGCCCGCGGCCTGTGCCAGTTGGGAGTGGCTCCCGGCACGCGGCTGGTGCTGATGGTGCGGTTCGGCATCGAGTTCGTTTCGCTGGTGTTTGCCGCGTTCAAGGCCGGCGCGGTAATCGTGCTGATCGATCCGGGAATGGGGATCGCCACGGTGCTCGATTGTCTGGAAGAGGTCGAGCCCGAAGGCTTTCTCGCTGTTCCAGCGGTGCACGCCATCCGCCTGCAGAATCGCCGCCGCTTCCATCGGGCGCGATTTAATCTCACCGTGGGGAGGCGGTGGTTCTGGGGGGGGCCGACCTACCGACGCCTGGCACGCGCGCCCTGGCAACCCTTCGAGCCCGTCGCGATGAAGCCAACCGATGCGGCTGCCGTCATCTTCACCAGCGGCAGCACCGGGCCCGCCAAAGGAGTCATCTACGAACACGGGATGTTTAACGCGCAGGTCGATCTGATTCGCGACCAGTACGGCATTCGACCCGGCGGAGTTGACCTGTCGGGCTTTCCCCTGTTCGGCCTGTTTAACGCGGCGATGGGGACGACCACCGTCATCCCGCCGATGAATCCCTCAAAGCCCGCCAAGGCGAGTCCGGCGCGGATCGTCGAAGCGATCGACGATCAGATCGTCACACAATCGTTCGGTTCCCCCGCTCTCTGGGAAAGGGTCGTCACTTATTGCGAGGAGCATCAGATTGGCCTCCCCTCGCTCAAGCGGGCCTTTTCGGCGGGCGCCCCGGTCCCGGTGAACTTGCTCGAGCGATTGACCGACCTGCTGCAGGAAGAACGCTCTCTCAAAGAAAGCTGGGACGAGCTGCCAGCCTCGAGTCGCTCGACTCCACCGGAAGGCTCGGGCTGCACGTGCGCGGAGGTGCACACCCCCTACGGAGCGACCGAGGCGCTTCCGGTCGCCTCGATTTCCAGTCGCGAAGTTCTGGAAGAAACCGCCGAGCGGACGCGGACGGGAGCGGGAACGTGCGTCGGGCGGTCCTTTCCCGGCGTCACGATCAAAATCATCGAGATCAACCACGGACCGATTGCCACGATGGAGAGGGCCCGCGAGCTCCCCGCCGGACAGATTGGCGAGATCATTGTGCAGGGACCGAGCGTCACCCGCAGCTACGTCCGCCGCCCGCAGGCCGAAGCCGAGGCGAAAATCGCTGACCCGCACGAAGACCACGATCTCAGCGAGCCGGTTCCATTCTGGCATCGGATGGGAGACGTCGGCTACTTGGATCACCAGGGGCGGCTCTGGTACTGCGGACGCAAGTCGCACATCGTCACGACGGCCAAGGGTTCTCTCTTCACCGAGCCCTGCGAGGCGATTTTCAACGAACATCCGCGCGTGGCCCGCAGCGCGCTGGTGGGAGTCGTTCGCAAGCCCCAACCAGGACAAGCCGCAGACCAGACGCCGGTGATCGTTGTCGAGCCGCGAAAGAAGCAGTTTCCGTTGCGGAACGCCGATCGGCAGAAATTCGCGGCCGAGCTGCGCGACCTGGCGGCGGCCAATCCCCTCACGCTCGACATCCACACGGTGCTGTTCCATCGCTCGCTCCCCGTCGATCTGCGGCACAATTCAAAAATCAACCGCGAGCGGCTCGCGCTCTGGGCCGCCAACGCGCTGCACGGCCAGCCATGAGGGCGCTGGTTACGGGCGGCGCGGGTTTTCTCGGTCTCTATATCACCGAGCAGCTCGTCGCCCGCGGCGACACCGTGCGGGTCATTTCGCGCCACCCACACCCGCGATTGGGCGAATTGGGAGTCGACTGGCAGGCGGGCGACATCCGCGATCCCGCCAGCGTCGAGCGGGCCTGCCGCGATCTCGATACGGTGTTCCACGTCGCCGCTGTGCCCGGAATCTGGGGGCCGTGGAAGCTCTATTACGAGACCAACACCCTCGGCACGCGGCACGTTCTCGACGCGTGCCTCAAGCACAAGGTGTCGCGGCTCGTTTACACGAGTTCTCCCAGCGTGATCTACGATGGGACCGATCACCTCAACGTCGATGAGAGTTATCCGTACGCGCCTCGATATCTGTGCCACTATCCACACTCCAAGGCGTTGGCAGAACGTGAGGTCCTCGCCGCAAACGGCCGGAGCGGGCTTTCCACCGTCTCGCTGCGGCCGCATTTGATTTGGGGGCCGCGGGACAATCATCTCATCCCCCGGTTGATCGCGCGGGCACGCTCCGGACGTTTACGCCGCGTGGGGCCGGGTCGCAATGTGATTTCGACGTCGTACGTCGAGAACGCGGCTGCCGCGCATTTGCAGGCGGCCGATGCCCTCGCGCCCGGATCGCCGGCGGTCGGCAAAGCCTATTTCATCAACGAGCCCGAACCGGTGAATCTTTGGAATTGGATCGACGAACTACTGGCGCTTGCCGGTTTGCCCCGCGTGCGCAAATCGATTTCCGGCAGAGCGGCTTACACGCTCGGCGGAATCTTCGAAGCAATCTACACGGCCCTGCAAGTGTCGGCCGAGCCGCCGATGACGCGGTTCCTCGCACAGCAGCTCAGCGGCTCACACACGTATCAAATCGCCCGCGCGCAACGGGATCTCGGCTACAAGCCGCTCGTCTCGGTCGCCGAAGGAATGCAGCGCCTCGCGCCGGAGCTGAAACGTCTCGCGAGCAGCCCATCTCCCAGAGAGGCGTAACGGGACTTCCGACGGCCCGGTGTCTGCTGTAAAATTCCGTCCAGACCGGTCGTGTAGCGCAGCTGGT
>DASPSM010000550.1:0-6290 GCA_035623955.1 Planctomycetaceae bacterium | reverse complement strand
CCGAAGAAGCATCTGATCATCACGCTTTACGATCCGCAAAAACCCGATAAAAAGCACCTCCACGTCGTGGCGCGAGCAGACGGAACCTTTAGGTTCACGGAAGACGGGGTCGGTCCCGGGCATTACGTTTTGGCCTTTGCCGTTCTGCGTCGCAAAGGACCGGGGAATTTCATTGGGCCCGACGCGATGAACAACCTTTACAACGACCCTGATATGAACGCCACGAAATTCCCGGAGTTCGTCCTCGATCACCAGGCTCCCGGGAAAAAAGATTACTTATTCAACCTGGAGGTCGCGGGCAAAGACCCAATCACCTCCCCCGGGCCCCACGCCGTAGTCAAGTCCGAACCCTGAGGGTCCGCGAGCGGGCCCTCCGAGCGCTGGAGTTTCGCGCCTCCAGCAAGAGAGAGCGAATGTCGTCAGCGAGCTTGTAGCGGACTGAACTCACGATACCCGCGAAACTGGCGCGGCAGCCTGGCTATCGCGACGCAGTCTGCAGCGGCGCCAGGTCGTAACACGCCGCCTCTTCCGCGTTGCGGACGAAGAGGCGGCCGTTGGCGTACGCCGGGTGGTTCCACGTTTTCCCGTCGATGGCATGGAACCGCCCCACTTCGGAGGATTTGCTGGGGGAGACCTCCAACAACACCACGTTCCCTTCCTCGGAGAGCACCAAGAGCACGTTTTCAAAGAGCAGGACCTCGCCATAGCCGTAATGGCCTTGCTTCCAGCGCTGGTGCCCTGTCGAGAGGTCGAAGCACGCCAGGATTCCTTCATCGAGTCCATAGACGACGCCGTCCCGAGTCACGCCGGAATTGAACTTGAGCTTGAACTTGTTGGGCGCTTTCCAGCGTTGGTTCACGGTCCAGTTCTCACCCGAACCGGCAACGTCGAACAGGATGCTGCCGGTGCCGTATCCGCTGCTTAAGAACACGGCGCCGTCCGCTCCGGCATCTTTGCCGATGATCGGCTGCGCGCAGTTGTTGTGGAATTCGTTGGTCCACACCGGCGTGCGCCAGAGCTCTTTGCCCGTTGACGCGTCGTGTCCGGCGGCTCCGAGCGCGTCGAAGATCACCACCTGCTTCACGCCACTGATCGTCGCCAGAGAGGGTGAGGCATACGCGGCCTGACAGTCGCCGGCCGCCCAAACTTCCTTGCCGGTGAGGCGGTCGTACGCGATCACCGCGCGGCCACTCTTGGCCGTTCCGTCGATCGACTGACGTGGCCCGCCCGGATTGACCACGACCAGGTTGTCGTAAACGAGTGGCGAGCCGGACATGCCGAATTGCAGCGGCTGGACACCGGCGTCCTCGATCGCGTTCTTCGACCAGAGAACGGCGCCTGTTCGGGCGGCGAAGCAATTCAGAATGCCGGTGGCGCCGAAAGTGTAGACGCGCGAATCCGAGACAGTCGGTGTCGCGCGGGGCCCGACTCCAGCCATCGTCTGGTCGTAGCGCTGATTCGGGTCCAGATGGGCCCAGATTTGTTTGCCGTCGCGGGCGTCGTAGCAGACGACCGCCTCGTCGGCCCCGCGCTGCTCCTGTGTGAATGCCAGATTGCCGACGACCGCGAACGACGACCACGCGGCGCCGACCGGATGCCGCCAAAGTTGCCGCGGCGGATGCGGCTCAAAGTCAGAAAGTTGCCGCATCGGTCGGGGCTCTCCGCCGAGTCGCAGCCGCACGGAGTCCGCGCAGCCGTCGCGCCGCGGCCCGTTGAACTGCGGCCAGTCGTCCGGACCGATTACGAGTTTCTCGACGACGGTCGACTGCTGCCCCGTGGAGGGCACCGTGACTTCGCTGGTCGCGTTTTTCCAGTAATCAGCCGCTCGTTGCTCCGCCGAGGGCTGCCAGCGGGCCTCGAAATGCGGGATCATGTCGCCGCTGAATTCCTTCAGTCGGAACGTCAGCCCGAAGGCGACGCCGGCCAAAACCAGCAGGCCCAGCCCCACCAGGCGCATTTTCCATCGCAAGCCGGAGAAAAATGTCCACCACGCCAGCAGGCCGAGCACGAACAGGGGAACCGTGTACCACGTGAGCATGATCTGGAATGTCGCGTCGTCCTCATATTTGTTCCAGATGTAGGTCTCGACGGCCGCCCCGACGACCAGGATCGCGATGGGCGTCCCGACGCGAACCCACCGAGGCAGTCGGCTGCGTTTGGCAGGCCTGGACGCGGTGATTTCGGAAATGTTGCCCGTTGTCGTGTCAGGGCCTGTCACGCCTTTCGACTCGATTGACATGGGCAACGACTCCTGTTGTTGGTTCCCGGCACGAAATCACGTTGCGACATCGCCGAGGCGCTTACCGGTAGTGTAATGAATCGGCCCGGACGAATCAGTCAGGCCGTTTGCGTTTCATGAAGAGTGCGCCTGCCTGGTGCGGCTCTACCGAAACTTACTGCGAGCAGGATGCGCTAAGGCAGAAATCGCGCTCGCTCGGCCGCGGTGGGGATTCGGCACGTCTCCTTCTTGCCGAAAATCGCGTAGCGGTACCGGGCGACAAGCCAATAGCCTGCGTCTCGCAGGGGACGAGGCACGAGACGCAACGCGCCTCCGACAATTCGCCAGACGCCTCCGAGCCGGATGAGAATCCGCGCGGCCGCCGTCGATTTGCGGAAGACTCCCTGCTCTTCCCAAAGCACCATTGTGTTGATGTCGCGGATGTCGGACTCGGGGAGACGATCGCGCGCCGTCTCTCCCTGCAGCGGGGCGAAACGGAAAACGGCCGCCGGGTCGCGCGCAATCACGAAATCGATGAAGCGGTTGCACAGCCCGCAGACGCCGTCAAAGAAAATGACGGGTGCTGCTCCCGTTGCTTGTAACGGCCCCGGAGAGAAGGGCGCCTCGGGTGATTGAGCCGTTGTTGGGCTGGTGTTTAACCCGGTGGGAGCCATTGGCGTCTCTATCCCTCGCTCCATCTCGTGCCGGCCAGCAAAAGAGCCGCTGCAATCATCATAACCGGATTACCGGATTCGCATTAACGGGCTTTGTTCAGCGGGTCGAAATCTGATTGCGGAATGGCAATCCCCAGAGTCAAATCCGGCCGCGGGGACCTTTTGCCCAGCCCGAAGCGTCTCCAACCGTGCGACTCGCCAGCAGCTCGGCAGTATAATAAAACAAGAAGGATAGGAAGAATCGGCAATCAGTGTCGATCTTGCCGACGCGCTCCTCGAAACCGTTTTAGACTCGTTCGCCCTTGTCTCCACCTCTGTCTGCAACCCCCTTTCTGACCGCCAAATTCGGCTCCCGGCCGTGGCGCTATGCCTTTACGGTCTCGGCGGTTCTGCACTCGCTCGTGCTCGTTGGAGCGGGACTGTGCGCCATTGAGCTGCGGCCCGTGAGCAGGCCTCGGGACACCTTGGAAGTCGCATTATCGGCCGCCGAGATCGGCGACCAGTCGACGCTTGCTCCGGCACGACTCGTCGAGTTGGCGCCGGCCGGGTCCGACAATAAATCGGAGACCCTGCCCGTTGGTCCCGCCGAAGGGCCCGGATCGACCGCCGTTGACCAGCCAGAGCGGACGTCGCAGGTTCGCCTGGCCGTCCATGGACAGCCGCTTGGATCGCACTGGTTGAGCGATACGCGTTCGCGCGCGGGCCTGGCCGACATTGTCGGAGCGGCGATCGGTCAACGCGGGCCAGCGACCGCCGGTGATGCGAGCGGTGGCTCGGCTCGCGGGGGCGGCGGGGGCAAAGCGAGCTTCTTCGGCCTGGGTGCTGCGGGGCGAAGAATTGTCTTCGTCGTCGACGCGTCGAACAGCATGAATCATCCGTATCTTGGCGAGGCGAAAACTCGCTTCGGCCAGCTCAAGCTGGAGCTGGCGAAATCGATTCTCGCCATGACCGAGGAGCAGCAGTTTTACATCATCTTTTTCAACGAACATCCCATTCCCATGCCGGCCGAAGGAATGGAGCACGCCTACCCCGGGAACCAGCAGAGATTTTTGGAGTGGCTTGCCTCCGTGCCCGCTTCGGGGTTGACCGATCCGCGTCCGGCCCTCACGATGGCGCTCAATCTCAGGCCCGACGTGATTTATCTGCTCACCGATGGGACGTTTCCCCGCGATGTCCAAGGCGATTTGAATGCCCTGAGGCAAGGCGTTGTCGAGTTGAACACGATTGCAATCGGCGACCCGCGAGCCGAAAAGTCGCTTAAGCCCTTGGCCACGCGCAACGGCGGCCGCTTTACCTTCGTGCCCTGAGCAGTTACGCCGAAGCGGTCCACATTGGGACCGCCTCGTTCAGGATTGTCCGCAAAAGTGATTCGATCAGCATCGGCAGGCGGGTTTTCGCGGTTTTATGGCCTGTTTTCTGCGTGATATTGTGAGGGTTGCTGCGCCTCAAGGAGCATGAGCACACAACTAACTAGAGACCGTTCGGGCGCGGCTCGCCGGTCTTCACTCGCACCGCCCCCGCCTTCTGCGAATCAGCCGAACATGGAAGAGAATTCGGATTCGGATCCTGCCCAGCCGCGCGGACGCGCGGGTCTCTCGTCGCCGAGTTTCATCGGCCTGCTGCTGACGCAGTTTCTGGGCACGCTCAACGACAACATGTTTCGCTGGTTCGTCGTGCCACTGGGCAAGGAAGTGATCGATTCGGCACTGGCCCTTTCCCTCGGGCTGGTTTGCTTCACGCTTCCCTACCCGTTATTGGCGGCGCCGGCGGGCTACCTGGCCGATCGATTCAGCAAGCGGACGGTCATCGTCGCGTGCAAAGTCGCCGAAATCCTGCTGATGATTCTCGGGATTCTGGCCGTCTTGCAGGGCAGCATTCACATGCTGTTCGTCGTCGTCGCGCTGATGGGGGCGCAGGCCGCCCTGTTTGCGCCGTCAAAATACGGATCGATCGCGGAAATCCTGCGCACCGAAAAACTGACCAAGGGAAACGGCCTGATGGGGCTTGTGACCATCGTGTCCTCTGCCCTCGGCTTCGTTGCGGGCAATGCGCTCTACGTGCAAATGCAGAGAGCCTTCGAGGGGGCGGGCCCGATTCTGCTTGCTTCGCCCGGACTGAGCGGAGTCGCACGAGCAGCGACCGCATTCGTGAGCGTGGCGCTGCTCGGACTGGGAGCGAGCTTGATGATCCGCCCGCTGCCGATTGCAGACCGGACCCGCCGCTTCCCGAAGAACATGGTCAAGAGCACGTTTGCCGAGCTGTCGCTGCTGGCTCGCGATCGCACGCTGTTTCGCACCGCGCTCGGGATCGCGTTCTTCTGGTTCCTGGCATCGCTCGCGCAGATGAACATCGATTCTTATGGGACGAAGGTGCTCGCGCTGGGGCAGGAGGACATCGGACCACTGTTGGCGATGCTGGTCGTCGGCGTGGGCCTGGGAAGCGTGCTTGCCGGACTCTGGTCGGGTGGCAAAGTCGAATTGGGAATCGTGCCGATCGGCGCGACCGGCATCGTCCTCAGCGCGTTCTTGCTGTACGTGACGGGGAATTCGGTCGGCACGGGCGCGGAATTGGCTGTACACCGGGCATTCGGCTGGTCGTGCGTGTGGCTCTTCGTGCTGGGCATTTCGTCGGGACTCTTCGACATTCCGCTGGAGACTTACCTGCAGCAGCGCAGCAACGTGCGGACTCGTGGCACGATTCTGGCCGCGGCCAACTTCATCGCCTACAGCTTTATGATCGTGGCAGCCGGTCTGTTCTGGCTGATGCAGTCCAGGCTGCGCTGGACCGCGGCGACGATCTTTCTGGTGGCCGGAATCGGCACCGTCCCGGTGGCGATCTACGTCGTCTGCCTGATCCCGCAGGCGACCATCCGCTGCATCGTTTGGATCCTCAGCAAGCTCTTTTACCGCCTCCGTGTGCGAGGCCTCAAAAACCTGCCCGAGCAGGGAGGCGCCCTGCTGGTTGCCAACCATGTCTCGTGGCTGGATGGCGTCCTCTTGCTTTTGGTCTCAAATCGCCCCATCCGGATGATTGCCTGGTCGGATTATGTTTCCGGCTGGTGGATTGGCTGGTTGACGAGAATGTGGGGCGTGATCCCCATCAAGAGCACCGACGGTCCCAAGGCCCTGCTCCGCTCGCTCGACTCGGCAAAAGACGCCCTGCGAGAAGGGGACCTGGTCTGCATCTTCGCCGAGGGGGGGATTACCCGTACGGGGCAGCTTCAGCCTTTTCAGCGGGGCTTGCTGCGAATTGTCGAGGGGACGGGGTGTCCCGTGATCCCGGTGTATCTGGACGAACTTTGGGGTAGTATTTTCAGTTACAGTGGCGGGCGATTTTTCTGGAAGATGCCCCGCCAGTGGCCCTACCCCATCTCCATCCTTTTTGGCAAGCCCTTCGAC
>DASPSM010000526.1:0-3985 GCA_035623955.1 Planctomycetaceae bacterium | reverse complement strand
TTGCTTTTGGCGCCGTTGGTCACCCAGTCCTCGACGGCCGGCGCGTAGTCGTCGGTGCCGAACTTGATCGCGCCAAGGCTGTGCTTCTTGGCGTACGTTCCTTCGTTGAGCCGCACGATGCGCCCCTCTTCGTCGATCCAGGCGGCGGAGGGGACGTTCACGAAGTTGTAAAGGGCGCTGATCGTGTGATTGGGATCGACGATGGTCACGAAGCTGACGTGGGCCGAATCGAAGGTCGGGCCGGCCGCCGCCTCGCCCCCCGAGTCCTCGGCGACCGAGATGATCTCGAAGCCGCGGTCTTTGAGCCGCTGGTAGATTGGCTCCCAGTTCTTGACGTCAAACCGACAGCCGCACCACGAGGCCCAAGTGATCAGCAGCACCTTTTTGCCGCGAAAATCCGCCAGGCGAATCAGCTTCCCCTTGCGATCGGGCAGCTCGAAATTCGGCGCAACGGCCGATTTCAAAAAGGGGGTGCGGGTCTCGGGGATGGGGCCGAAGCTCCACGTGGATGTTTCGCGATCGACCGCGAAGGGCTGCTTGAGCCGTTGAGCCAGGCCGCTGACGTTGATCCACTCCTGCCCGTCTTTCTTTCGCAAGAGGACGACGTCGCCTTTCTGCGGGAGATTGATGCAGACGTCGCCCAGGCAGAGGGCGCCCGGCGGCTTGAGCGCCAACCCGTTGATCCGCGTGAGGTCGGCCGCCGTCACCCACAGGTCGCCATTCTCGGTCAGGGGGCGCTCGATTTTGACCGTGGCCCCGTTATAGAGCACCGTCGCCGACCGCGAATCGCCTCGTGCGACGCTGGAGTCCGCCACACAGTCACACGCGTTTTTGCGTTCAGGAATCGATCCGGCTCGGCCCGCGAACAGAATGATTCCCGCAAGAACGACCGCGATCGCCAGCCCCTTGTTGAAGCGAACCATTGCGACCCCCTTTGATGAGGCGAAGTTGGCGGAACCAAATCGAGATCTCAGGTGGCATATTACTGGCAAGGCGCCGCGTCTGCCACAAGGAGTTGGGATTTATCGCAAGCGATTAAGTAACCGAATTATGCACTAAACAAAGCCAACCTGACAGGGGGCATTTGCGGGTCACCGATGCCAGATTTCCCATTTGATCAGCCGAGATGTGTGAAAGTCGTCGTCAACAAACATTAGCGATAGAGATTCGTGGCGCTGGTGATCGGAATAAATGACCCACTGGGAGCCGTAGTCGGAAGAGGCGGTAACACCGACTCCTGGCCGTGACAGCCGGGCCAGCGCCCTGACTTGCGATGCGCTCATGCCAACTCGCAGCCGACGCACGGCTTGTTGAAATGGGCTGTCTGACGGTTCGTCGCGAGTGCCGGCGAGGAACAGGACCGCAAGAGCCGCGATACCAAGCAATCGAAGTGCCGTCTTCGTCCCGGCCATCCGTGCTCCTTAGTCACCCATCACTTCTTGCGATTCTTGGGCTTCCCGCGTGGCACCATGCTGTCGAACCGCTCTTTGGTCAAGCCCCCGAACACTCTCCTAAGCGCCTCTTCTGGCGCGCCACTTAGTTCCGGACGACGCCGAAGTCTCCCTTGGGGTTCCGCCAGACCGAGTGAATGTGGTTGGCCGGGTTTCCAGCCGGGTCGGTTTGGACGTTCACGAGCTCGAGAATGAACGACGGGCCCTCGACCCGGTAATAGTGTCCGACTCCCGGCTTCGTGCCCCCTTTCCACGCGAAGTAGACCTGATCCCATCCGTCCGCCTTGATTTCGGCCAAGCGCTCCTGCGCCAACGCGGGAGCGAGATGTTCGCAATAGGTTGCCAAGAGCGCCAGCAAGGCCTGCTGCTGTTGGCCTGTCAGTTCCGTCGCCGGCAATCCTTCGGCGACGCGTTTGGGAGGGGCGGGCTGGCCCGCCGCTCGATAATCCGCCGGAGATTTGGGGGCAATGACTGCTTTGCTCCGCTGTGCGGGCGTGAACGAGTTGACCAGGTCCAAGGCAAGTTGCTCCTCGTTGGCCAACGTCCGCGTCCCCTCGTCGGGACCGCCTGTGACGAACGTGTGGACCGTTGCCGGGTTCGCTCCCCAGAAGTTCGGGGAATCGGCGACGACCCGGCCATCGCGAATGACGAAGTTCAAGGACAAGTGATGTCCCTCGAATGACCAGCCCCAAGGCCCTTTCAGGTCAGGCTTGCCGAAGAAAGTCAGAAAGAAGCGTTGCGGGTCGCGAAGCGGGCCGGTGCCTTTCTCCCCCACCTTCAAATTCGACTCCAGCGACATGATCTTCACGGCCTTCGCGTACCCGTCCGCGCTCAACGCCGACTGCAACAGTTCATGACAAAGCTTTCGCTGCTCGACGCTCATGTCGCGGACCTGCAGCCCCTTGCGTGTCGGCTTCGGGATATTGTGCCAATCCTGTCGCGCGGGATCGTCGAACGCCCGTTCCACTTTTTGTCGTTCTCCGGGCGATAAGGCGGCAAGAAACTGTGTCGCCGCCTTGGTCATGTTTTCGGCAACTGCTGCCGTCGATGTCTCTGCGGCAGCCGCCGTCGAGAAGGACGAGATCGACAGGACTGCCATTAGTAACACGCGTTTCATCGCAGTTGCTCCGGGTTGCTCGGGATTGTTTGTGTTCGCGGCCTCTGTGAGGGGTGTCCGGCGCCGGTTCGCGAAATCGTCCCGCACAAGTCGCGGACCCGCCCAGTCTATTTGTGAACGAGAATCACGGACAAGCGTGCGGCCATCCCGTCGTTCGCGGCGACCCCCTTCGTTGGCCGAATCCCGCAGCGGACGGACCCAGCCGAAGATTTTCGATATCCTGAACCCGACCAGAATCGCAAAGCACTTTCATCGGAAGCAGCAGATGCCGTGGATCGAGGAGCGACGGCCGTTCATCGGTTTCGACCGGCTTGATGAATTGATGAAGCAGACGGCGGTCGAGGCGCGGCAGCGGATCTGTGCCCACCCGCGGCGCGTCCTCTTGCTGCCGCCCGATATCACGCGCGCCCACTCGGGCGTCGGCCGATTGACCGAGATGCTCTACGAGCTGTTCCAGGCGGAGGCCGACGTCCATGTCATTCCGACGTTGGGGCAGCACGTGCCGCATGGACCGGCCGAGAACCGGCGGATGTTCGGCTCCATCCCCGGCGAGAGGATCCATGCTCACGATTGGCGAAACGGCTGCGACCTGATCGGCGAAATCTCGGCCTCGGAAGTCCGCGCGGCGGCGAACGGAGCGGCCGACTGGCCCCTGCCGATCGTCCTCAACCGATCGCTGCTTCGCGAACCGTGGGATCTCGTTATCAACATCGGGCACGTTGTCCCTCACGAGGTCCTGGGTTTCGCCAATCACAACAAGAACTATTTCATCGGCCTTGGGGGCAAGGATTTGATCTGCGCCTCGCACATGATGGCTGCGAGCTGCGGCATCGAGAACAACCTGGGACAGCTCATCACTCCGGTGCGCGCCTGCTTCAATCGGGCCGAGGAACGCTTTCTGACGCACCTTCCGGATCTGTACGTCCAGGTCGTGCTGGCCCGCGGCGCCGACGGCAAGCTGGCGCATACCGGCGTCTATGTCGGCGACGACCTCGAGACCTACGTGGCCGCCGCTCGGCAATCCCGGGAACAAAACATTACGCTCTTCGATCGGCCGGCGGCGAAGATCGTCTGCGTCATGCAGGCCGACGAGTTCGTCAGCACGTGGGTCGCCAACAAGGCCATCTACCGGACGCGGATGGCGATCGCCGACGGTGGCGAGCTCTTGATTCTCGCGCCCGGCTTGGAGCGATTCGGCGAACAGCCCGAGGTCGACGCCCTGATCCGCAAATACGGTTATTGCGGGACGCCCGCGGTCCTCGAGCACTATCGGAGCGATCCGGCTTTGCGTGATCTCGCGCACGCCGCGGCTCACTTGATTCATGGCTCATCGGAAGGGCGGTTTCGCATCACCTACGCGCCCGGCCATTTGTCGCGGGACGAAATCGAAAGCGTCGGCTTCGAGTACGCGGACCTC
>DASPSM010000516.1:0-4782 GCA_035623955.1 Planctomycetaceae bacterium | reverse complement strand
CGTGTAATTGGGTGCTTCCTGCGTAATTGCGATGTCATGTGGGTGGTTCTCCCTAACCGTTGCCGGCGAAACCTGGATGAAGCGCGTCTTGGTTCGCAGCTCGTCGATCGTGCCGACGCCGAGATATCCCATCCCGGCCCGCAGCCCGCCGATGAGTTGGTACATGAAGGGCCCAAGCGAGCCCTTGTATGCGACGCGGCCTTCGACTCCTTCGGGCACCAGTTTGCGTGCCCCTTTGCCGTCTTCCGTGACTCCTGCCTGGCGATAACGTTCGGCGCTCCCCTGCACCATCGCTCCGGCCGATCCCATTCCGCGATAACGTTTGTAACTGCGTCCTTGATACAGGATCATCTCGCCCGGACTTTCGTCCAGGCCGGCCAACAGCCCCCCGAGCATGACGATCGAGGCCCCTGCGGCGAGGGCCTTCGTGATGTCGCCGCTGTAGCGGATGCCCCCGTCCGCGATGATCGGGACATCGGTATCGGCCGCGGCCTGCGCCGCGTGGGCAATGGCCGTCAACTGCGGCACTCCGACGCCGGAGATAATCCGCGTCGTACAAATGGAGCCGGGGCCGATGCCCACTTTCACCGCGTCGGCACCGGCCCGAATCAGGTCACGCGCTCCTTCCGTGGTGGCGACGTTTCCTGCGATGACGTCGATTGTCCAGCGGCTCTTGACGTAGCGGATCGTGTCGATCACGTTGCGCGAGTGGCCGTGAGCACTGTCGACGACCAGGACATCGACCCCTTTTTCGATCAGGCACGAGATGCGGTCGTAATCGCCAACTCCGGCCGCCGCTCCCACCCTCAATCGCCCGCGCGAGTCCTTGCATGCCAGCGGAAAGCGCAGGTTCTTGTCGATGTCCTTGATCGTGATTAAACCCTTCAATCGATATTCATCGTCAATCAGCAAAAGTTTCTCGACCTTATTTTCCAGGAGGATTCGCTGGGCTTCCTTAAGGTCGGTATTCTCGTTGGCCGTTACCAGGTTTTCCTTGGTCATCACCTCGGCGATTCGCGTCTCCTTTGACTCAAGGAACCGAAGGTCGCGCCTCGTCAAAATCCCCTTAAGCTTCCCATCTTTCGCGACGATCGGTACGCCGCCGATGTTTCGCTCGTCCATGATCCGAGAGGCTTCGCCCACCGTGGCTTCCGGCGGCAGCGTGACCGGATCGACGATCACGCCGTGTTCGCTGCGCTTCACCCGGTCGACCTCGAGGGCCTGCCGCTCGATCGACATGTTTTTATGGACGACGCCTAGCCCCCCCTCCTGAGCCATGGCGATTGCCATTTCGCTCTCGGTCACGGTGTCCATGGGGCTGGAAATAATCGGCACATTCAGCCGGATGTTCCGCGTCAGGGGCGAGCCGACCTCGACCTCGGACGGCAGCGCCTCGCTGTACGCCGGTTCCAACAAAACGTCGTCGAATGTCAGGCCGCGATATGCGATGCGATCGTCCATCGGATGGGTCTCCGGCGTCAGTTATGAATGGCCGCCACGGAGGCGCTTCCGTCGGCGGCGGTTTTTAACACGAGGTTCGAAAAGTCGTTCGATAGCCTCACGAGCGTCGCGGGAGGCAGCTCCTCGGCCCGCGCGTTGCTATTGAGCTGGTGCGCTTCGAGCACGGCGTCGATTTGAGTGCGGGCCAGTTCGCGGCGGTGCATGGCGATCAGGACGTTGCGCAATAACTTACGCCGCTGCTGAAAAACTTCGCGGAGGAATCGGTGCAGGAATTCTCGATCGCTGATTTTCGACCGCAGTGCGGGGTCGGGATCGATGCGGATCATCGCCGAGGCGACTTTCGGCCGTGGCCAGAAAACGTCGGGCGGTAAATGCTTGAGCACTTCGATCCGGCACTGCGCCTGCAACCAGACGGACAGCGCTCCGTAATTCGACGTCGATTCCCGCGCGGCCATCCGCTGAGCCAGCTCGTGCTGGATCGTCACCACCATTCGTTCCCACGGGTAGTCGCTCGCGACGAGATTCGAGATCACCGGCGTCGCGACGCCGTACGGAAGATTGGCGACGAGCTTTAGCCGTTTAAGCGCACCACTTTGTACTCTTTCCCCCCTCTCCCCTTGCGGGAGAGGGGCCGGGGGTGAGGGGGCACGCCGACAGAGTCCGAGTCCCCGGTCGAGCGCCTCGAGCACAGCGGGCGAAAAATGATTCTTGTTCTTGAGCACGTCGCAGCCGATCAGCGTGACATTCGAGAAGCCCGCGACAGACTCGGCCGTCAGTTGCTGCATCCGCAGATCGACTTCCACGGAGATCACCGCGCCGGCCTGGGCCGCCAGGCACGCGGTCAAGCTGCCGGTCCCGGAGCCAACTTCCAGCACGAGATCGCTCGGCCCCAACTCCGCCTGCGCCACGAGGAACTCGAGCAGGTTCAGATCGATCAGGAAATTCTGGCCCAGATCATGTCGCGGTCTCAGTCCATGGCGCGCGAGCAGCTCGCCGATGTGAGTCCGCGTCTGGCGTACGGCCTGGTTCATTTCCCCTGCTGGATTGCGCTCAGATACTTCTGGATGTACTTGCCGATGATGTCGGTCTCGAGATTCACGCTATCACCCGGCTTGCGCACGCCGAGCGTCGTGACTTCGAGCGTGTGTGGCACGAGGGCCGCGCTGAAGCGGCTGCGCTCGACGTTGACGACCGTCAGGCTCACACCATCGACGGCGACCGATCCTTTCGGCACGAGCTGCGCGACAAGTGCTTCGGGAGCCTGAAACCACATTGTGACCCATTCGCCATCGCGCTCGGCGCGATCGACGTGGCCGACGCCGTCGACATGTCCCTGCACGAAATGGCCGCCCAACCGCCCGTCGGCCGGCAGAGCGCGCTCGAGATTCACCACGTCGCCAGCGCGGAGCGTGCCGAGATTCGTCTTGGAAAGCGTTTCGCTGCCGGCCTGAAACGACCACAGCTTGCCCGCATCTTCGAATGCGATCGCCGTCAGACAGCAGCCGTTGATGCAGACGCTCTCCCCCAGTTTGCCATCAGATCCAAAATCAGGCGGCACGCGGATGGTGAGCCGAATCGGCTTGTCGGCGGCCGGTGTTCCGGTGCCACTGGCGGCGGCTTTGGGCCGCCAGTGTTCTTGTTCCGGTCGTGAGAGAGGTGGCGAAGACACTGGCGGGCCAAAGCTCCCGCCAGTGGCACCCGAAGTAGAAGACGCTTGCACGGGCGCAAGCGAATTGGGACCGGCCGCTTCCGGCCGGACATCGCAGACAACGCCGCGGCCTGCCACAAGCCCCGTAAACATCAGCAACCCCGGCGCAGAAAACTCACGCGAGGAAGCCGGACAGCCTGAGCACAGCAGCGGGAGACAGAGAGAAGAAGGTGCTCCATCGTCCCACTATGGCAAATCGAGGCCGCAGCGTCAAATGCGCTTGGCGCGTCGGGTTAGTCGCCGACACGTTGCTCGCGCTCGCGGCGCAGCCGAAGCAACAGCCCGTTCACGATGACGACCGAAAGGCAGAGCACAATCCAGGCCGCGAACAAAGTCATGCCTCGTATTTGGCGGACAAGCATTCGGTCAGCCCAGAACACTTGATTCTCTGGGATAACAGGTCCATCCACGACGTGCGCCGCCGAGAACGCCCAGATCAATGCCACTTCAGCGCCGATCGCGATCACAACGGTGACTGCGATGGCCGCGATCCACTTCATGCCGTCATTTTAGCGGCTTCGACCGGCAGGTTCTCATCGATCTTGAATTGCAACATTAGCCCGAGCCGATCGGCAGACGCACAAACCGTTCGCGTGCGAGCTCGGCCGCATAGGCAATTGCCGCCTGGATATCCGCGGCGGACAGCGACGGGTAACTTTGCAGAACTTCGTCCGTAATCGCGCCGGCGGCGAGGTTGTCGAGCACGACCGACGCCGTGATCCGCGTGCCCTTGATGCAGGCCTGGCCATGGCAAATCGCCGGGTCGACTGTGATGCGTTCTCGCCAATCCATTGATTCATCCTCGATATCGGCACGTGGATCTGCTGCCCCAACCTGAATTGTATCGCGATCTATCCGGCTCGCTGCACTCGGTCAAGCCCGTTTGCTACAATTCCGCCGCAAATCAAGGGAGAAACCATGGCCAAGGCGCCGAAGACCGCGATCTCGCCGACGCGCGAGGAAGATTATCCCGAGTGGTATCAGCAGGTGATCAAGGCGGCGGAGCTCGCCGATGTGTCGCCCGTGCGCGGCTGCATGGTGATCCGGCCGTGGGGGCTGGGCATCTGGGAGAACATGCAGAAAGGCCTCGATCGCCGGTTCAAAGAGACCGGGCACGAGAACGCCTACTTTCCGCTCTTCATCCCGATGAGCTTCCTCGAAAAAGAGGCCCAGCACGTCGAGGGGTTCGCCAAGGAGTGCGCGGTCGTCACGCATCACCGGCTCGAACCGGGGCCCGACGGCAAGCTGCGGCCGGCCCCGAGTGCACAGCTCGAAGAGCCGCTGATCGTGCGGCCAACGAGCGAGACGATCATTGGCGCCATGTACGCCAGGTGGGTCGAGTCGTATCGCGATTTGCCAATCTTGATCAACCAATGGTGCAACATCGTGCGCTGGGAGATGCGGACGCGGATGTTTCTGCGGACCGCCGAGTTCCTCTGGCAAGAAGGGCACACCGCCCACGCCACCCAGAAGGAGGCCGAGGAGGAAGCCAAGTGCATCCTGGAGGTCTACCGCAGTTTCGCCGAGGAGTGGATGGCGATGCCGGTCCTGACCGGGCCCAAGAGCGAAGGCCAGAAATTCCCCGGAGCCGTGTACACGCTCTGCATCGAGGC